>JANMQB010000421.1:0-4033 GCA_031370155.1 Hyphomicrobiales bacterium
GGCCGAACTTCGCCTTGTAGGGCAGCACCTTGCCGGTCAGCGCCATGCACAGCAGGGTGCGGCCATGGAAGCCGCCGTGGAAGGCGATGACATCCGAGCGGCCCGTATAGACGCGGGCGAACTTGATGGCGTTCTCGACCGCCTCGGCGCCGGTGGTGACCAGAGCCGATTTCTTCTCGCCCGACATGGGCGCCACCGCATTGAGCTTCTCGCACAGCTCGATGAAGGGCGCGTAGGGCATGATCGTCGCGCAGGTGTGGGTGAATTTTTCCAGCTGTTCGTAGACCCGCTTCAGCACCAGGGGATGGCGGTGGCCGGTGTTGACCACCGCGATGCCGCCGCCGAAATCGATATAGCGGTTGCCCTCGACATCCCAGATTTCCGAGTTTTCGGCCCGCGCCGCGATGACCGGCGCCGCCATGCCCATGCCGCGGGATACGGCCTTGGCGCGGCGCTCCATCCACTGCTTATTCAATCCGGGTGCGCTGACGGGTGCGTTCATGGTTTTCTCCTGCCTGGAATGTGGGCGCTTTCTACCCTTGTTGACCGGGGCTTCGCAAACGGATTCAATTCGCCCTGCAAACCGGAAAAGGCCGATGTCCGAACTCATCAAGAAGACCGCCGTCGAAATCGTCGAACTCCTGAAAAAGGACGAGATCACACCTTTCGATTGCCTCGATGCCCTTAAAGCCCGCATCGCCAAGGTGGACGGTGCCGTTAATGCCCTGCCGACCCGATGCTTCGACCGGGCCCGCCAAGCCGCCCGCGCGCTGCTGCGCAAGCCTCTGTCCGAACGCGGACCGCTGGCCGGACTGCCCATTCCGATCAAGGACCTCGTCGATGTGGCCGGCGTGCGCTGCACGCAAGGCTCGCCGATTTTCAAGGACCGCATCGCCGAGGAGTCCGACATTCTGGTCAAGCATCTCGAAGGTAATGGCGCCATCGTCTATGCCATGTCGAACACGCCGGAGTTCGGCGCCGGCGCCAACACCTTTAATGAAGTCTTCGGCCGCACCCTCAATCCCTGGAATACGTCGCGCTCGGCGGCGGGCTCATCCGGCGGTGCCGCCGTGGCCTTGGCAACCGGCCAGGCCTGGGTGGCCCACGGTTCCGATCTCGGCGGCTCCCTGCGCAACCCGGCAAGCTTTTGCGGCGTGGTGGGCCTCAGGCCCTCGCCGGGCCGCGTCGCTGCGACTCCCGGCAACAAGATCGACGGTACTCTGGCGGTCGAAGGACCAATGGCCCGCAATGTCGAGGACGTGGCGCTTCTCTTCGATGCCATGGTGGGCGAGGAGCCGGGCGATCCGATCTCATTGCCCCGCGACGCGACGTCCTATCTGCAAGCCGCGCGCTCCGGCTGGAAGCCGAAGCGTGTCGCCTTGAGCCGCGATCTCGGCATAACGCCGGTTGATCCGGAAGTGGCGGCGATCGTCATGGCCGTGGGCCGGCGTTTCGCCGAGGCCGGCGTCATCGTCGAGGAGGCCCACCCCGATCTCCGCGAAGCCCATGAGTGTTTCCAGACGCTCCGCGCGCTCGGGTTTGCCGTCGCCATGAAGCCGCTGCTTGACGCTCACCGCGACAAGCTGAAACCGGAAGTGATCTGGAATATCGAAAAGGGATTATCCCTTGACGTCAGCACCATCGCCAGGGCGGAAATGCAGCGCGCCGCCATGTTCAAGCGCACGCTCAAATTCTTCGAGACCTACGATCTGCTGCTCTGCCCCGCCACCATCGTGCCGCCCTATCCGGTCGAGCAGCGCTATGTTTCCGAATGCGCCGGCGTGAAATTCGACAACTATATCCAGTGGCTGGCGATCGTCTACGCGATCACCAACGTCGCTTGCCCGGCGATCTCGATCCCCGGCGGTTTCACGCGTGAAAATCTGCCCGTCGGCGTCCAGATCGTGGCCCCGCCACGGGCCGAGGCGCACCTGCTGGCGGGCGCAAAACTGCTTGAATCCATCCTGGGGCTGGGCGCCATTACGCCCATCGATCCCCGCATAAACCGGGGAGGGATGAGTTGACCTTCGATCATCCGGTTTTCCCCTCCCCCTTGAGGGGAGGGGATAGGGGTGGGGGTCTGGTGGTCCTGCAATTGAATCTCGAAAACGCCAGCCTGAAAGGCCGGAGCGACCCCCACCCTTAATCCCTCCCCACAAGGGGGAGGGAGAATTCTGCTACGTTTCCTGTTAAGAACGCGGCAAACGCGCCAAGGGAGGAACAACCGATGCTCGGCTTGATGCAGGACTGGCCCTTGCTGGTGCATCGCGTGCTCGATCATGCGGCGCGCTGGCATGGCGAAACGGAGATTGTCTCGCGCTCCGTCGAAGGCCCCATTCACCGCACCACTTACGCGGCCCTCGACCGCCGCTCCCGCGCCCTGGCCGGCGCCGTCAAGAAGCGGCTGGGTGTCGAACTTGGCACCATCACCGCCACCATGGCCTGGAACACCTGGCGCCATCTCGAAATCTGGTACGCCGTCATGGGGCAGGGCGGCATCGTCCACACCCTCAACCCGCGCCTCTTCGCCGACCAGCTCGTCTATATCGTCAACCATGCCGGCGACCGCTGGATCTTCACCGATCTCAGCTTCGTGCCGCTGTTCGAGAAACTGCAGGACAAGCTGCCGTCGGTCGAAGGCTTCATCGTCTTGACCGATCGCGCCCACATGCCGGCCCAGACCGCGTTGCGCAATCCGCTCTGCTACGAAGAGCTGATCGCCGAAGGCGACGCGGGTTTTGCCTGGCCGCAATTCGACGAGAACACTGCCTGCGGCATGTGCTACACCTCCGGCACCACCGGCAATCCGAAAGGCGTGGTCTACTCGCACCGCTCCAATGTGCTGCACGGCATGATGTGCTGCCTGGCCGAGGCCATGGATATTTCGAGCCGCGATGCCATCATGCCGGTGGTTCCGATGTTCCATGCCAATGCCTGGTCGCTGGCTTTTTCCGCGCCCATCGCCGGGGCGAAGCTGGTGCTGCCGGGCGCCAAGCTCGACGGCGCATCGCTCTACGAATTGCTCGATACCGAGAAGGTCACCTGCACCGCGGCAGTGCCGACCGTGTGGCTGATGCTGTTGCAGCATCTCGAACAGAACCCGTCGCTCAAGCTGCCGCACCTCAAGCGCGTGGTAATCGGCGGTTCGGCTTGTCCGGAAGCCGTGATGAAAGCCTTCATCGAGAATTACGGCACCGAAGTCATCCATGCCTGGGGCATGACCGAGATGAGCCCCATCGGCACGCTGTCGACCAAATCGGCACGCACCGCGGAATTGCCGGCCGCCGCCTGGTGGAAGCTCAAGCTCAAGCAAGGCCGCGTGCCCTTCTCGGTCGATATGAAAATCACCGACGATGCGAGCCGCGCGCTCCCCCATGACGGCAAGACTTTCGGCCGCCTCAAGGTCAAGGGCCCAGCGGTGGCCAAGGCCTATTACAAGGGCGAGAGCGCGGCACTCTTCGATGCCGAGGGCTGGTTCGACACCGGCGACGTCGCCACCATCGACGAGTACGGCTACATGAACATCACCGACCGCTCCAAGGACGTGATCAAGTCGGGCGGCGAGTGGATTTCCTCGATCGAGCTGGAGAATATCGCCATGGGCTGCCCCGGCGTGCTCGAGGCCGCGGCCATCGGGCTGCCGCATCCCAAATGGGACGAACGGCCATTGCTAGTCGTGGTGAAGAAGCCGGGCAATGATGTGAGCCGCGAGAAGGTTCTCGCTCACATGACCGGCAAGGTCGCCAAATGGTGGATGCCTGACGACGTCGCCTTCGTCGATGAAATTCCCCACACCGCGGCGGGCAAGATTTCCAAGCTCACGCTGCGCCAACGCTTCAAGGACTACCGGTTCCCGGCGGCT
Organism: Hyphomicrobiales bacterium; assembly: GCA_031370155.1. Taxonomy (GTDB): domain Bacteria; phylum Pseudomonadota; class Alphaproteobacteria; order Rhizobiales; family Aestuariivirgaceae; genus Aestuariivirga. Next base: position 3,863 of record JANMQB010000421.1, read on the forward strand.
TCGTAAGCCTCCTTGGGCGCTCGCGGTCTGAATGCACTGTCATGTCTGGACGGCGCCCTGTTGGCAAGGGGATACGGAGCGATTTTGTGAGCATTGCGCAGGATGCGGTCATGTCTCCGGCCTGTGGTGCGGTCTGAGGTGGCCGCTGGCCCTGATGGGGTTCGCTGCAAC
>JANMQB010000450.1:0-9851 GCA_031370155.1 Hyphomicrobiales bacterium
CGCCAATGCCAGCTCAACCCCGATGGCGCGCGCCGCGCCGCCGGCGCCGAACATGACGATGGCTTTGCCCTTGGGGTCGATGACTTCGGCCAGCGATTTCAGAAAACCCTTGCCGTCGGTGTTCTCGCCGATGAATTGATCGCCCCGCCTGACGGCGCAATTGACGGCGCCCATGATGCGGGCGGAATCACCGAGCCCGTCGAGGTGCTCGATGACGGCGACCTTGTGCGGAATCGAACAATTGAAGCCCATCCAGCCCATGGCGCGGGCGCCCTTCACGGCGTCACCCAACTTCTCGGGCGGCACCTCGCAATTGATGTAGCGCCAGTCGAGCCCATGGTGGCGGAAGGCCGCCTCGATCATTGCCACCGTCGGGTTGCCGGCGGCGCCCTGCGAAAATGAGCCCACGAGCTGGCTGAGGAAATTCAATCCGGGCATCATTTTTTCCCGCTTCGAAGAGGCGCATCGTCGCCGTAGAACCTTTTCTCCCAGGCCTTGTGATTCTCCATGCCCTCCTGGATGAACGGCGTGAAGACGGCGAGATTCATCAGCAGCCAGTTCACCAAGTTCGCCGGGAAGCGGGTGGGCTTGACGAAATCGACGAACAGCACGACGCGCGTCCTCTCAGTATGGTTCCAGGCCTCGTGCTCATAGGCGTCGTCGAAGATCAGCGCCTTGCCCTCCTGCCAGTGGCAGATTTGCCGGCCGACGCGGATGGCGAGCCTCTCCGAAACCTCCGGCACGATGAGGCCCAGATGCAGGCGCAGCACGCCGTTGTAGGGGCCGCGGTGGGCGGGCAAATGCTTGCCCGGCTCGAAGATCGAGAACATCGCCGTCTTGAGGCCGGGAATATTCCGAAGCGCCGCCCAAGTGTTCGGGCACTGCCCGATATTGCGCGCCGACGGCTTGCCGAAGCCCACGAGGAAAAAGGTCTTCCAGCCGGCATCGTCGGTGATCGTCTTCACGTCCGCCGAAATATCCTGGAAGTTCGGAAGCTCCGACTTACGTACAAGCACAGATTCCAGTTCGGCGCGGATAGCGGGATAGGCCTTCTCGATTCCGGCCACCCAGGGAAAGAGTGCAATGTCATAGACCGGCGGGTTGCCGTGGACCGCATATTTGCGTTTGAGCCTCTCGGCCCAGGCAACGAGCCCCATGAACAGTCGCGTGGTGCGGCTCGGCCGGTCCATTGGGGCGATGCCTTCGGTGCCGAAGACCTGCCGGGGGATATGCTGGTTCATGGCGGAGAAAAATGTCTCCAACCAAGGCAACATTGTGTCAGCCGAAAATGACCGCCCGGCAAGCGGGCTGGATTTGGGGGCCGGATTCACCATATAAGCCCCGTCCATGACAGCGGCTTCCGCCATACCATTCCGCAAGATGAACGGGCTCGGCAATGATTTCGTCGTGCTCGATGGGCGCGTGCGGCCAATCCCTATGGACGAGGCGAAAGCCCGCGCCATCGCCGACCGGGCGACCGGAATCGGCTGCGATCAGTTGATCCTGCTCGAGCCTTCCAGGACGGCGGATGTGCGCATGCGCATCTTCAACAATGAAGGCTTCGAGGTCGAAAGCTGCGGTAATGCCTCGCGCTGCATTGCCGACATGTTGTTCGACGAGAAATACACGCGGCGCGCCACCATAGACACCGTTGGCGGCTTTCTCGTCGCCGAAAAGGCGGGCGAGCATCTGGTGACCGTCGACATGGGCGCACCCCGCTTCGGCTGGCAGGAGATACCGCTGGCGGAGAGGTTCCACGACACCCGCCACATCGAACTGCAGCTGGGCCCCATCGACGCCCCGCTCATCCATTCGCCCTCGGTGGTCAATGTCGGCAATCCGCACTGCATATTCTGGGTGAAGGATTTGAACGTCGTCGATCTCGCCAAGGCGGGGCCGATGCTGGAGCATCATCCGCTGTTCCCCGAGCGCGCCAATATCTCGCTGGCGCTGGTCCATTCCAGGGACCACATGACGCTCAAAGTGTGGGAGCGGGGCGCCGGCCTGACGCGGGCCTGCGGCACGGCGGCCTGTGCCGCGGTGGCGGCGGGCGGGCGGATCAGGCTCGTCAACCGCAAGTGCCGGGTGAGCCTTCCCGGCGGCGACCTCGAGATCGAATGGCGCGACAGCGACGATCACCTCCTGATGACCGGGCCCATCGCCTATGAATTCGAAGGCACGCTGCCCGAAGGCCTCCTCGCATGAGTGCCGCCGAAATCATCACTTTCGGTTGCCGGCTCAACGCTTATGAGTCGGAAGTGATGCGTGGGCATGCCGAGAAAGCCGGGCTCGCCGATGCGATCGTCTTCAACACCTGCGCGGTGACGGCGGAAGCCGCCCGCCAGGCGCGCCAGGCGATCCGGAAAGCGCGCCGGGCACATCCGCAATCCCGCATCGTGGTCACCGGCTGTGCGGCCCAAACCGATTCCGCCTCGTTCGCCGCCATGCCGGAGGTCGATCTCATTCTCGGCAATAACGAGAAGATGAAGCCCGAATGCTGGCAGGAGGCGCGCTCCGGAAACCGCATCGCGGTCGGCGACATCATGGCGGTGCGGGGCACGCCTCGGCAGATGATCGACGGGCTAAAGGAGAGAACCCGCGCCTTCGTCCAGGTGCAGAACGGCTGCGATCACCGCTGCACCTTCTGCATCATTCCATTCGGGCGCGGCAATTCGCGTTCGGTGGCGGCGGAAGATGCGGTCGAGCAAGTGCGCCGCCTGGTGGCCAACGGCCATTCCGAAATCGTACTCTCCGGCGTCGACATCACCTCCTGGGGAGCCGATCTTGGCGGTGCCCCGAAGCTCGGCCGGCTGGTGGCGCGGATCCTTAAGGAAGTGCCCGAGCTCAAGCGGCTCAGACTTTCGTCGATCGATTCAATCGAGGCCGATACCGAATTGCTGGACGTGATCGCCGGGGAAGAGCGGCTGATGCCGCATATCCACCTGTCGCTGCAGTCGGGCGACGACATGATCCTCAAGCGCATGAAGCGGCGGCATCTGAGCGCCCATTCCATCGCCTTCTGCGAAAACTTGCGCACCCGGCGCAAGGATGTGGTGTTCGGCGCCGACTTGATCGCCGGCTTTCCGACCGAGACGGAGGAGATGTTCGAGAATTCGCTGAATATCGTCGACGAGTGCGGGCTCACCTATCTGCATGTCTTTCCGTTCTCGGCGAGACCCGGAACGCCCGCCGCGCGCATGCCGCAGCTCGACAGAGTGGTGATCAAGAATCGCGCCGAGCGCCTGCGCGCCATTGGCCGCGAGCGGCTCGACCGCTTTCTCGCCCGCGAGGTGGGCGCGACGCGCTCGATCCTCATCGAAACTCCTGCGACGGGCCGCACCGAACATTTCGCGGCGGTCAAATTCGTGCAGACCATGACGCCCGGGGCCATCGTCGCGGCCAAGGTGACGGGCCGCGGCCCCGATCATCTCGAGGCGAGGCTCGCCGCATGAGCGGGTTCTTCAAGAAGCTGTTCAATCGCATCATCGGCAAGACGGAAAAGACGCAACCTGCCACCGTCGAAGCCGAGAGACTGCCGGCACCGAAGCCGCAGCCCGAGCCCCTACCGGAGCCGCAGCCCGTTGCCGTGCCGGAACCCGCCGTCGTGGAGCAACCGGCGCCAAAGCCCGAGAAGCCGCCGAAGAAGCCGGAGCCCAAAAAAGTCGAGGCCAAAAAACCTGAACCGAAGGCAAAGGCCAAGCCTGAGTCGAAGAAGGCCGAAGTCAGGAAGCCTGAACCGAAGAAGCCTGAACCGAAGAAGGCCGAAGTCAAGAAGCCGGAACCGAATAAGGCGGAGCCGAAGAAGGTCGAGGTCAAGAAGCCGGAACCGAAGCCGGAGAAGAAGGTCGCGCTCGCCCCGCCTCCTCCTCCGCCGGAACCTCTCCCTGAGCCGGAGACTGTTGTCATCGAGCCTCCGCCGCCGGTTGTTATACCTCCGGCGCCGCCGCCCGAACCGGAACCCGCCGCCCGGCGCGGCTGGCTGGCGCGGCTCAAGGACGGGCTGTCGAAATCCTCGAAATCGATTACCGGTCCCATCACCGCGATTTTCACCAAGCGCAAGCTCGATCAGGCGACGCTCGCTGAATTGGAGGACGTGCTGATCCAGGCCGATCTCGGTCTCGCAGTGGCGGAGCGCATCATCAAGGCGGTTTCGGCTGGGCGCTATGACAAGGAGATCGATCCCGAGGAGGTCAAAAGCATACTGGCATCGGAAGTCGCCAAGGTGCTGAAGCCCGTCGAGGTGCCGTTCAATTTCGGCGCCGAGAAGCCGTTCGTCATCCTTGTCGTCGGCGTCAACGGTTCGGGCAAGACCACCACCATCGGCAAGCTCGGCGCGATTGCCGCGGGCGAAGGCTTCAAGGTGATGTTCGCCGCCTGCGATACATTCCGCGCCGCGGCCATCGAGCAATTGACCATTTGGGGCCAGCGCATCGGCGCCCGGACCATATCGCGGCCGACGGGATCGGATGCCTCGGGGCTTGCCTTCGATGCGCTGAAGGCGGCGCGCCAGGACGGCACCGACATTCTCTTCATCGATACGGCGGGGCGCTTGCAGAACAAGGCCTATCTCATGGACGAGCTCGACAAGATCGTGCGGGTGATCAAGAAGCAGGATGCAACGGCCCCCCATGCGGTGCTCCTGGTGCTCGATGCCACGACCGGCCAGAATGCCATCGCCCAGGCAGATATCTTCACCAAGGTGGCCGGCGTCACCGGCATCATCATGACCAAGCTCGACGGCACGGCCCGCGGCGGCATCCTCGTCGCCATCGCCGAGAAGTTCAAACTGCCGGTGCATGCGGTGGGCGTCGGCGAAACCATCGACGATCTGCAGCCCTTCGATGCCGAGGCCTTTTCGCGCGCCATCGCTGGCTTGGAGGAGGCGGCATGAAACCGGGCGTCAAAATCCTGGTCGAGATGGGGCCGCTCATTGCCTTCTTCATCGGCAATTGGCTGGGTGGAATTTTCTGGGGCACCGGCATCTTCATGGTGGCAACCGCGCTGGCGCTGGCGGTCTCCTGGGCGCTCACCCGCAGACTCGCCATGGTGCCGCTCATCAGCGCCCTCTTCGTCGCCAGCTTCGGAGGACTCACCCTTTGGCTGCACAGCGATCTCTTCATCAAGGTGAAGGTGACGCTGATCAATGCCCTGTTCGGTGCCATCCTGCTCGGCGGTCTCGCCTTCGGCCGCAGCTATCTTAAGCTTGTCATGGGCGAGGCATTGAAACTGCCCGAGGCGGCCTGGCGCACGCTCACTTTGCGCTGGGGCGTGTTCTTTTGCTGTCTTGCCGCCCTCAACGAAATCGTCTGGCGCAATGTCTCGACAGATGCCTGGGTGAACTTCAAGGTCTTCGGCCTCCTGCCCATCACCCTCGTCTTCGCGCTCGCCAACGCGCCCTTCATGGCAAAGCACGCCGCCGAGGACGAACCTAAATCATCGGTTTAGGATCGCCGACCTCGCCCGGCGGGTTGGAGAAAGGTGCGAAGTCCGTCCGGGCTTCGACCGAGCGGTACTGTTCGAGGGCCCAGCGCACCGAGGGAAAAGCCAGATCGGCCCAGGGGACCTCGGTCCAGCCCACGAATTTTATTTCCAGGCTCTCGGGTCCGGCGGAGACGTCCGGCACCGCCAGATGCGCCAGATACATGACTTGCACCTGGGCCAGCCGCGGAATGGTGTAGACGGCAAAGAGCCGGTCGATGACGATTTCGGCATTCGCCTCCTCGCGCGCCTCGCGCCGCGCCGCTGCCTCGACGGTCTCGCCCAACTCCATGAATCCCGCGGGTAAAGTCCAGAATCCGCGGCGCGGCTCAATGGCCCGCCGGCACAACAGGATCAAGCCGCCGCGGCGCACAATCGCGCCCGTCACGACCTTCGGATTGACGTAATGCACGAAGCCGCAGGTGCCGCAGACGTCGCGCTCGTGGGTGTCGCCGGGTGGCACCGATCTGGCAAAATGGGCGGGCAGAGAACGATCGCTCATCGGATGTCAAGGGTTGAATTCCGTGTCCTGATCATTTTAACTCATTTCCCAATGGGCGGTGCAATTTTCGTTATCTGGAAGGATTGTCTTTTCGCTTGCAGCGGGAATAACGAGTCGCTAGGACAACGCGGCTCCGGAACGTCCCGGTTCGGTCTCCGCACTGCCGGGGAGCAAGCGATGGCGAACGGGATAAGAGGCGATGAAGGAGCGGAGCATTGAACCGGAAAGCGTAAACGCGTACGGTTCATGTGGCAGGAGAAGGGGTTCATGACGGGCAACAGGGACGTGAAGCAGTTCTCGCGTTCGCCGTCGCACTTGCTCAAACGCGCGGCGCAGTTTTCAAACCACATCTACATGGGCGAGGTCGGCAAGTCGGGCCTCACCCACCGGCAGTTCACGGTACTGCTCGCCGTCGACAACAATGACGGCAAGAGCCAGACCGATCTGGTGAAGGTCACCGGCATCGACCGCTCGACGCTCGCCGATCTAGTGGCGCGGCTCTTGGCCCAGGGCTATCTGCAGCGCCGCCGCACCAAGGACGACGGCCGCACCAATGCCATTCGCATCACCGCCGTCGGAAAGAAGATGCTGAAGACGGCACAGCCGGGCGCCGACGAGGTGGACCGGCAGCTCCTCTCGCTCATCTCCGGCGGCGACCGCAAGTTCTTCCTCGACAATCTCGCGGTTCTCGCCGCCGAGATGGACAAGATCGAAGAGAAGGAACCGGCAAAGCCCGGCCGCAAGCTCAAGCCCCGCCGCCGCGGCTAACGCCGCTCACGGCAGCGGCGTCTTGGCTTTTTCGATTTCCGCCGCAAGCGTGCCGGTGAGCGACTCGGGCGTCAGCGGGCCGATCCACTTGAACCTGATCTTGCCGGCGCCATCGACGATGAAGGTCTCGGGCACGCCGTAGACGCCGAAATCGATGGCAACCCGGCCGTCTTCGTCGACGCCCACCGCCGCATAGGGCAGGCCGAGGCTACCGATGAACCGCCGGGCGTTTTCCGGCTCGTCCTTGTAGTTGATGCCGTGGAGACGGATATCCTGGCGCTTGGCAAGCTCCATGAGCAGCGGATGCTCCTGCCGGCAGGGCACGCACCAGGACGCCCAGACGTTGACGACGGTGACGTGGCCCGCCTTGAGGCTCGCGGTGTCGAAACCCGGCACACCGATGCCTTCAAGCGCCGGAAGGTTAAAGGTGGGAACCTCCTTGCCGATGAGGGCCGAGGGAATTTCGGAAGGATCGCCGGAGAGGCCGCGCCACAACAGTGCCGCAAGTGCCGCGAAGACGAGGGCCGGAACGATGGCCAGCCTCAGCCTGCGGCGCGGCGCTGTTTCGGTTTCGGTCACCGTGCATCCTTCGCGCGCTGGTGGTCGAGGGCCTCGGCCTCGGCGCGCAGCCTGCGGTCGCGCATCAGGATGAATGCCGTAAGTCCGAACAGGACCAGCGCCGATATCACATAGGCGGCGGCGACGAAACCCGTATGAGGTGAGGCCAAGTCCATCAGCGGTCTCCGATGCGGGCGATGCGCAATTGCCGGATCTTGCGCGCCGCGATCTCGCTGCGCATGGCGACGAGATGGAGCGCCAGGAACAGCAGCGTGTAGGCGAGCCCCATCACCAGGAGCGGCCAGAGGATGGAGATGTGGATGGTGGGGCCGCCCATCCGGAAAACGCTGGCCGGCTGGTGCAGCGAGTTCCACCAATCGACCGAGAATTTCACTACCGGAACATTGACGAAGCCGACGAGCGCCACGATGCGGGCGATCTGGGCCGCGCGGTGCGGCTCGTCGATGGCCTGCCAGATCGCCATGTAGCCGAGATAGAGCAGCAGCAGCACGAACATCGAAGTGAGCCTGGCATCCCAAACCCACCAGGCGCCCCACATGGGCTTGCCCCATATGGAGCCGGTGACGAGGGCGAGAAAGCAGAAGGCGGCGCCGATGGGCGCTGCAGCCTTCGCCGCCACATCGGCGAGCGGATGACGGAAGACGATGGCCGCGGCGCTGGCGCTCGCCATCACCGTGTAGACGAAGAGCGCCATCCAGGCGGCCGGCACATGCACGAAGATGATGCGCACCGTCTCGCCCTGCTGATAGTCGGCCGGTGCCGCGGCGAGTGCGCCGTAAAGTCCGGCCGCAAGAGAGAGCGCCGCCGCCGCCCACACCCAGGGCAGGACTGCGTTGGCAATCTTGAGAAACCGGGCTGGATTGGCGAGTGACTGCATGGACCGGATTTAACCTGCGGGTTTCACTTGAGATAGGACCTAAGCGCCGCAGCCGCGGCAAGCGGCGACAGCACCAGGCTGGCGAGCGCCAGCGCCAGAAGTATTAGCAGCGAAGCTGTGGCAAGATCGGGGCCGCCGCCCGCCGCCGACAAGCCGAAGATCAGTACCGGCACATAGAGCGGCAGGACCAGCAGCGAGACGAGAAGGCCGCCGCGTCGCAGGCCCACGGTGACCGCCGCCCCCACCGCCGCAAGCAGCGAGAGCGTCACCGAGCCGAGCCCCATGGCAAGGCCGAGAGGCAGGACCGCCTGCGGCTCGAGATTGATGAGAAAGCCGAGGAGCGGCGCGGTAACGGCCAGCGGAAGGCTGGTCGAGAGCCAGTGTGCCATGGCCTTGGCCAGTGCTACGAGCTCAAGCGGCAAGGGCGCCATCGCAAGAATTTCGAGCGAGCCGTCCTCGAAATCCTGCTGGAAAATGCGGTCGGCCGAGAGCAGCACCGAGAGCAGCAGCGCGATCCACAGTGCGCCGGGCGCGATCCGCTGCAAGAGCGCCTGATCGGGGCCGAGACCCAGTGGCAGCAGCACAACGACGGTGAGAAAGAAGCCCAGGGCCGTTCCCACGCCGCCGCCCTGCCGGAGGCTCAGGGTCAGATCGCGCCGGATCAGGGCCCACATCGCGTTCACGATGGCTCTCCCAGATCGAGTTGGCGCTGTGCTTCGATGCCGAGCGGCACATGGGTGGCGGCGACGATGAGGCCGCCGGCATCGAGCTGCGTCTGCATCAAGCGGCAAAGCAGAAGCCGCGAATTCTTGTCGAGGCCGGTGGTGGGCTCGTCGAGCAGCCAGAGGGCGCGCGGCACCAGCGCCACACGGGCGAGCGCCAGCCGGCGCTTCTGCCCGGCCGAGAGAAGGGTTGCCGGATAGGCGGCAAGTCGCGCGAGGTCGAGGGCGGCGAGGGCTCTCTCGACATCGCCGCCGCCCAGAACGGCGCGCCAGAATTCGAGATTCTCCGCCACCGTGAGAGCCGGCTTAACGGCATCCTGATGCGCCACATAATGGGCCTGCTGGCCGATCGACAGCTCGCCATGGCCGCCATGCAGAATAATCGTGCCCGCTGCCGGGTCATTGAGCCCGGCAATGAGGCGGAGCAGCGACGACTTGCCCGAGCCGTTGGGGCCGGTGAGCAACAGAAGCTCGCCGGCCTTGAGTGAAAAGCCGACGGCGGCGAACACCGTGCGTCCGCCGCGCTCGCATCGCAACTGATCGGCCTCGAGTTGCATCGGCGTTGGAACGGTCTAGACCATGTATTGGCCGCCATTGGCGGAAAGGGTCGAGCCGGTGATGAAGCCGGCCTCGTCGGCAGCGAGAAACACCACGCAGCGCGCGATCTCTTCCGGTTCGCCGAGACGGCCCACCGGGATCAGCGGCAGGATGCGCTTCTCGAGCACGTCCTGGGGCACGGCGCGGACCATCTCGGTGCCGATATAGCCGGGGCAGATGGCATTGACGGTGATGCCCTTGGCGGCTCCCTCCTGGGCCAGAGATTTGACGAAGCCGATCTCGCCCGCCTTGGCGGCGGAATAATTGGACTGGCCCATCTGACCCTTCTGGCCGTTGATCGAGGAGATGCAGACGATGCGGCCGAAGC
>JANMQB010000472.1:0-4535 GCA_031370155.1 Hyphomicrobiales bacterium
CAAGCAATAATTCGTCATCCCGGCGAAAGCCGGGACCCCCAGAGCGAGATCGGGATGCAGTGTGCCGGCGGAAAGCGTTCAATGGGTCCCGGCTTTCGCCGGGATGACGGGAAAGTGAGGAGTGACCCGACTCAAATGCAAACCGTTCCAATCGATCCGTGTGCTGAGAGTCAGGCCAAGCGGGTCTTGTGCAGGCGCCAGAAAAGATAAAGCACCGCCGCCACCGCGACCGAAGAGGGATTGAGCGATGCCAGCAGCTCCCTGACATTGCCATAGACGGAATTGACCACGCTTCCCGCCGCATCGCCCATGATCAAGGCGACGAGCACCGCGGTGAGCACGAGCTGGCACAGCAACCCGATCGCCTGCCAGAGGACATCCGTCAGTTGCTTGAACATCGCCGGAATGATTGGAGGCGCCCTGCCGGACGCCTCCGCCCCTCACTTCACTTGCGCGCCGGCGCGCTGCTGCGGCTGGAGAACAGCCAGATGATGACGCCCAGGACAATGAGGCCTGTCAGGCCGCTTGAGCCGAGCTTGCCGACCAGGCCGGTCAGATTGTCGACCACCGATCCGAAGAACGGCAGTGTCCCGCCGACCAGGATCGACAACACGATGGCCAGCGCGATAAGCACGAGACCGATGTCGATCAGTTCCCGCGTGACCATTTTTACTTGCCCAAACATGTTCATATTTCCCCTCCATTCGCTGTTGCGCGAATCACCTGGTCAGCGTGTCACAGCAACTTTTAAATATTGGTTAACTATGTCGATCGACTTAAGATTGTTGCGGATCACGTCAGCGCAGCAGCCGCTCCAGCAACGCCTTGCCGACAAGATGCAATTGCACGCCGCGGAACTCCTTCACATAGCGCTCCGAATAGATATGCCGGATCATCAGTACACGGTTGGCGAGGCTGTCGTCGAAATGCACCGCGAAGCCCGATTGCGCGATGCGCACGATCGTCGCGCCGATCAAATGCCCGGCCAGCGAAACGCCGAGCCGCTCGCCATATTCGGCGGGAGGCGTGCCTCTGAACCGGGCGCCCGAGATCGAAACATCCGCCATGTCGAGCGTCGCCTTGCGGCCGTCGCCAAGCACCGCCTCGACATGGCGCGAGGCGGCGAAGCGTTCCGACTTGCGCAACCGCGGCTGCTCGATGCAGACGTAGCAGGCGATCGTCAGGATGGCGATGTTGTACCAGCTCCACGCCAGCGCCACGGCGCCGGAGGCATCCTCGCGCATGCCGCCGCCGGCGAACATCGACCACTCGACGCCGATGATGGTGAGCACCAGGAGGGTGAAGAAGAAGCGCAACAGCGGCCATTCGATGAAGCGCTTGCTGCGGTCGCCGCCTTTCGCCGTCACCTCGAATTTCTGGTTCCACGGCCGCAACAGCCCGATCGCCACCGACTTCATAACCGCGGGCGCGGCGATGAGCTGGCAGACGTCGGTCATGATCACCAGCACGCGGCCTTGCGCGATCCAGGCGATGACGATGAAGTGCCAGACGAAATAGGGCAGAAAATGCACCAGCAGTTCGTGCATGTCGGCGTAGACCGTCTTGACGCCGAACAGGAGATAGAGGATCGGCACGAACATGCCGAGCAGACGGTACGAGTAATTGCCCGCCCAATAGGTGAAGGATTCGGCGAGAAACACCCGGTCGGCGATGGGCAGGTTCGATGACCGCGAGAAAGGTCCGCTGCGGCCGCGGAAAATCTGCACGAAGCCCAGGCACCAGCGGCTGCGCTGGGTGATGTATTCCTTGAGGCCCTCGGGCGCCAGTCCGAGCGTGAGCGGCTCGTTCAGATAGACGGTGCGGTAGCCCGCCTCCTTCATCCGCAGCGTCAGGAGATAATCCTCGGTCACCGAATCCGTCGGCACGCCGCCTATCGCCATCAGCGGCTCATAGCGGATGATCGACGAGGTGCCGCAGCAGAAGGCCGTGCCCCAGGCGTCCTTCGAGGCCATTACCACGTCGAAGAAATAGCGCTGCTCGTCGGGCCAGACTTCGGCGGTGGATAGATTGGCCTGGATGGGATCGGGATTGATGAAGTGCTGCGGCGTCTGCACGATGCCGACGTCGGCGGCGTAAAACAGGCTCATGGCGCGCGTCAGGAAATTGCGCCGCGGCACAAAGTCGGCATCGAGAATCGAGATGAATTGCGGCGGCTCGGGAAGTGCCGCGACGGTCTTAAGCGCGTTGTTGATATTGCCGGCCTTGGCATGGAGATTGTCGGGCCGCACGATGTAACCGCAGCCCGACCTTTCGCACATGCTCTTCAACCAGTCGCGGCGGCCGTCGTCGCACACCCAGACGCGGAAATTTTCGTAATCCATCGACTGGGCGCCGATGATGGTGCGCTCGAGGATCGCCTCTTCCTCGTTGTAGGTGCAGATCAAGACATCGATAAGCGGCGGGTGCGCGAACCAGCCCGCATGTTCGTCGGCCTCCTTGCTGCGATCCTTGGTGCGGCTGAGAAACAGAAGATTGACCGCCGAGCCGAGCAGCGCCACGGTCTCGACGAAAGTGAACGTGGCCCCCGCCAGGAAGTCGAGCGTGAAGCCCATGGGCGGAAGCGTTTCGAGAATCCGCCAGGCGAGATAGCGCAGCAGCAGGACGATCGAGACGCCCATGAGAAATATCCGCGCCGCCGGCCAGTCGCGCTTGAGCCATGGCAGGAGCGTGATGGCCAGGCCGCCTGTAGCGAGACCCGGCCAAGTATATTCGAGGATCGCCTGCGCGGCCGCGATCATGCCGCGAAGCCGGTGAGGAAGCGCATCAGACGAACCAGCAGCGGCTGGTCCTCCGCCGCGCCGAACAGAACCAGCCCGGTGCGCCCGATGTCGCAGAATGCCTCGTTGGCGAGCCCCGGCACCGCCACGGTGACGCGGTAGGGCTCCTTGATCAGGGCGGAGGGCTCGATGGCATAGTTCGAGGAGGCGCCGGCCATGCCGGTGAGATTGACGATCGCGCCTTCGAGTTCGGGGCCGCCGCCGCGCGCCACGAAGCGGGCGGGCATGCCGTTGTAGAGCTTGTTGTAGACCTTCTCGCTGACCGCCGCGGTCACCACCGCCGCCGAGCAATCGAGGAGCCGCACCAGATCCTGGCCGCGCGCCACCTGCTCGCCCGGAACGGCGAGCACCTCCCAGATACGCGCCGCGACCGGCGCCGCGATCGCCGCTTCCGCGTCGAGCTCGAAGCGCCGCGAGACCGCGGCAAGTTCTTGGGTCAGCCGCGCCGTGCGGGCGCCGCGGGCGCCAAGCTCGGCCGCGAGATCGCCGGCGAGACTCTTCGCCGCTTCCAGTTTCTGGGCCGACTGCGGCCGGTCGTTGTAGCTGTCGCCGAGATAGGAGCCATCCGCCATGGCCGCCAGCTCGATGCCCGCCTGATCGCGGCGAAGCTGTGTTGCGGCGAGCGTATCGCCGGCGATGCGCGCGGCGCGCCCGGCCTCGTCGAGAGCCACCTGTGAAATCGTATCGCTGCGGGCCAACGCGATGCCGCGGGTGAGTTTCGCCATCGCCTCTTCCTGGCGCGCGGCGGCAATGCCGGCGTCGCGGTCAAGGGCTGCAAGCTGCTTTTCCAGCCAGGCGATGCGGCCGCGGCGGAAGGCTTCGAGCTGGGCCGAAAGGGTTTCGATCTCGGCCCGGGCGGCAGCGAGTCTGGCCACCAGCGCCGGCCGCTCGTCCTGCAATTTGCCGATCTCGTTTCGCAGCGTATCGAGAGCGCCGCGTTCGGCCCGCTCATTGCGGATCGTGAACAGCGTCTGGCCGAGCGCCACCTCGCCTCCGGCGGTGGGCAGCGATTTTCCGTCGATGCGCCCCTCGATCGGCGCCCGCAATACCACCAGCCGCGCATTGATCACCGCCTCGACGCTGGCGGCCTGCAGCATCAGTTGCACCGGCGCCCATCCGGCCGCCACCACGATGGCCAGCCCGATCGCCGTCTTGACGATCCGCCGCGTGGCCGGCCGGCCCCACCCCCGTCCTCCGGATCGGCGCTCGACCTGCGGCCCGACCGGTAGCGCTTGAGGCGGCACTGGCGGCGGTCTTGGCTCGAACTTGGGCGACGGTTGCGCGATCGCCCCCTGCAGCGCATTCTGTAGCGCCCGGGCAAAAGCCTGGTCGTCGCCGCCCGGTGCAGGCTTTGAAACACTATCGTTCATGGAATGATGCCTGTTGGCCGCCGCGGGCGGCCTTCCCTGTTCCCAAGCGGACACTGGCAGGACAACCTAAAATAATGCTAAACTACCTTGATCAACTAAAAATTGTCACAAGTCACATGCCCGCCGCATTCACCTTCCACCTGTCAAACCCGCAACTCGCAACCCGGAGCTATCGGATGTTTCGCCAAGTGATCGCCGCAGCCGTCATTGCCTTTATGATCGCCGCACCCGCCGCAATCGCCGACGAGGCGAAACCGCCGCGCAACATTTCCCTCACCGGACATGGCGAGGTGCAAATTGCTCCCGACATGGCACTGGTCACCATCGGCACCGTCGATCAGGCGGCCACGGCGGCCGAGGCGCTGGC
>JANMQB010000502.1:0-3718 GCA_031370155.1 Hyphomicrobiales bacterium
CTCGCCGATTCCCGCGACAACCGCGCCCACGGCATCCTGTGGATGCTGGCGACGATGTTTTGCTTCATTGCCCTCGATGCCATCATGAAACTCCTGCTCGAGACCTATTCCCTCGTGCAGGTTACCTGGGGCCGCTTTTTCTTCGCCTCGCTGGTCGCCATCGCCATCTGTGGACGCCGTTTGCCGGAACTGGCGGTCAGCCGCGCGCCTCTCCTGCAAGGCGTGCGCTCGGTGCTCTTGATGACCACCACCGGACTGTTCAACGCCGGCATCCGCACGACGCCGCTCGCCACCGCCACTACTATCATGTTCACCAGCCCTATTCTGGTGACGCTGCTGTCGATCCCGCTGCTTGGTGAAAAGGTGGGCATCCGCCGCTGGACCGGCATCGCCGTGGGTTTCGCTGGCGCTCTGGTGGTGGTCAGGCCCTGGGAGGCGGACTTCGGCGGGCTTGGAGCGGGGATGTTGTTCCTGCCGGCCGCCGCCCTCACCAACGCCAATTACCAGATCGCCACCCGCAAGGTGCGCCATGACGACCAGCTCACCTCACTCCTCTATACGGCCGCCGCCGGCGCCATCGTGACCAGCGCCATCGTGCCGTGGTTCTGGTCCTGGCCCGATGCCTTTGCGTGGGCGCTGCTCGTGGCAAGCGGGCTGACCGGCGGCCTCGGCCATCTCTGCCTGATCAAGTCGCTGCGCGCGGCCCCCGCCTCGGTCGTTGCCCCCTTCTCCTATTCCTCGCTGCTGTGGGCCACCCTCTTGGGCCTCGCCATCTGGGGCGACTGGCCGGACCTGTGGACCTCGGCGGGGGCTGCCCTTATCATCGGTTCGGGTCTCTACATCTTCCACCGGGAGCGCATCCGCCATGAAGACCGTTGAATTCACCGCCATGAAGGACGGCAGCCGCGAGGACTATCTCTTGCTGCAGCCCCTCGAGCAGGACCACGTCAGCCGCACCGCCGGCCGCGTGATCCGCGAACTGCGCCTGCAGGACGAGGAAACCCTGCCGGGCTACAAGATCACCCGCCTCGAGCACTCGCTGCAGGCGGCAACCAGGGCGCTTCGCGACGGCGCCGATATCGACTGGATCGTGGCCGCCGTCCTGCACGACATCGGCGACGGGTTGGCGCCGCAGAACCACGACCATTTCGCCGCCGAAATCCTCAAGCCCTACATGCGCGATGAAGTGGTCTGGACGGTCGAGCACCACGGCGCCTTCCAGATGTATTATTATGCCCATCATTACGGATGGAACCGGCACGAGCGCGAGAAGTACCGGGACTCGATCTACTTCCAGTCCTGTGCGGATTTCTGCGAGCGCTGGGACCAGTCCTCCTTCGATCCCGACTACCAGACCGAGCCGCTCGAATTCTTCGAGCCGATGATCCGCGAGGTCTTTGCCCGCCAGGCCTATGCGCCTGAGATCATCCGCAAGGGTGTCGTCCTCGGTCTGCCCCCGCTCAAGGCTGCAGCCGCCGAATAAATTTGATCTCAATGCTGCCTTCCTCAGCGAACCGCAATCTCGCCGGCGTTGTCTCGCTCGCCCTGGGTGTCATGATCTTTTCCACCCAGGATGCGATCATCAAATCGGTGAGCGGCGATTATGCGGTGACCCAGGCCATCGTCATCCGCAGCCTGGTGGCGCTGCCCATCCTGGCTCTTCTGGTGCAGTACGAGACCGGATGGCGCCAGCTCCGCAGCCGCAACTTCTGGGCGCTCATTGTCCGCGGCCTCATCATGCTCACCGCCTATACCGCCTACTACATGGCCTTTCCGGCCCTGCCGCTGGCCGAGGCGATCGCGCTGTTCTTCATCTCGCCGATCATCGTGACCATCCTCGCGGTCCCGTCCTCGGCGAGCGCATCCGCCTTGCATCATGGCTGGCGGTGCTGGCGGGCTTCGCCGGGGTGCTGATCATCCTGCAGCCCGGTAGCGCCCTGTTCGAACCGGCCGCACTCCTCAGCCTTGTCAGCGCCGCGGCCTATGCCCTGTCGATGATCATCGCCCGTAAGCTGGGCGCGTTGGAACCCACCTCCGTCATGGCTTTCTACCAGAACGGCGTTTATCTCCTCGGCGCGGTGCTGATTGCCGCCCTGTTCGGCGCCATGGGGCTCGAGCGCCTCGGCCATCCTTCGCTCGATTTTCTGGTTAGGCCCTGGACTTGGCCGGTACTCAACGATCTCCTGTTGATGGGCGCCTGCGGCGTGATCGCGGCGATCGCCATGTCGCTCTTGACCCACGCCTATCGCCTCGCCGAGGCCAACCTCGTAACCGTCTTCGAATATACCGGCATGATCTGGGGGCCGCTCTGGGGCTTCTTGTTCTTTGCTGAAATCCCGCGCTGGACAACCTTCGCCGGCATGGTGCTGATCGCCGCCGCCGGCATCTATGCCGTGCGTTCCGCCTCGCCGCCGCCAAGCTGACGCAGAACCAGGACCATGGTGGCATGGGCGCTGCCTTCGCCGACATTTACGATCTTGTGCGGAAGATCGCCGCGGAAACGGATCGCTTCGCCCATCTTGGCGCACCTGACCTCCTCGCCCGCCGTCACCTCGATCTCGCCCCTTAGAAGATACAGATGTTCGACGGTTCCCGGCGGATGCGGGTCCGATTCGAGCACTCCGCCGGGCTTGGCCTGGAAATCGTACCATTGCAGCAGTTCGACCAGACTGAGGGCGCCGATGATCGCCAGCCGGCACAGCCCGTCCTGGCTTTCGAGAATGGGAATGCCGGACCTGACCTGATGTTCCAGAAAGGCTTTGCCACCGTCCTCCTTGAGCACCTCGTCGATGGTCGTGTCCAATGCCCGGGACAACCGGTAAACCGTTGAAAGAGTTGGATTTGTCTCGTTCCGCTCGATTTGCGAGATGATCGACTTGGCAACCCCAGATTGTTCCGATAGCGCGCCCAAGGACATATTGTAGGCCTTCCGCAACCGCTGGATGGTCTTGCCGAGCGCCGGGTTTGGGTCACTTTCCGGTGACTCCTGGCCATTTCTGCTGCGGCGCATTGACTTGGGACCGTCCTGTAATTAGAACTACTGTTCGGAATAAAGAACGAAGGGATCGTTCGGACTTTCGTCAGGATTGCTGATAACCCGGTTTTGCTTGGCAAATCAAACGAAATCGGCGGCGTGGTGAAACCCCTGTACGATAGACCGAACGTCCTGTGAAGCGAACGGACGGCGCCATGAGCACCATCAAAGTGATCGACGTGAACGGCGCGAGCCACATTCTCGCGGCCGTCGAGGGCTGGCGGGTGATGGAAATCATCCGCGAACATGGCTTCGAGGTGGGCGGCCTGTGCGGTGGCGCCTGCGCCACCTGCCATGTCGAGGTGGACGAGTCCTGGGCGGCGAAGCTTCATCCCGCCAATGACGACGAAGAGGCGATGCTCGACGAAGTGCCGGTTGTCTCGCCCACCTCGCGGCTCTCCTGCCAAATCGTCTTCACGCCCGAGCTCGACGGGCTTGCCGTTAAGCTCGTGGCCAACGGTTGAGGTGCGCCCATGCGCTACTTCCCCCTGTTCATCGACCTGAAGGACCGGCCAGTCGTCGTTGCCGGCGGCGGCGAGGAAGCGCTGCGCAAGGTGCGGCTGCTGCTCAAGACCGAGGCGCGAATTTCCGTGGTCGCCACAGCACTCCACGACGAGCTCGCCGCCGAGCCGCGCGTCAACTGGGTGGCCCGCCGTTTCGACGCGAGCCTGCTTGATGGCGCGG
>JANMQB010000508.1:0-6490 GCA_031370155.1 Hyphomicrobiales bacterium
CCAATCCCATCTCCTCGGAACTGACCGACATGCGGCCTTCGCTGCTGCCCAATCTGATTGCGGCGGCCGGCCGCAATATGGCGCGAGGCTTCGCCGATCTGGCCTTGAGCGAAGTGGGGCATGCCTATGCCGGCGACCGGCCGCAGGACGAAACGCTGCGGGCCGCAGGCATCCGGCGCGGGCAAGCGGTTGCGCGCAACTGGCAGGGCGGCGCGCGCGCCGTCGATGCCTTCGATGCCAAGGCCGATGCGCTCGCCGTGCTCGAGGCGGCCGGCGTTCCCGTCGCCACGGTGCAGATCGTGGGCGGAGCACCCTCCTGGTATCATCCCGGCCGTTCCGGCACCATCCAGATGGGACCGCAGAACAAGCTCGCGCATTTCGGCGAAATCCATCCGCGGGTGCTTGCCGCCATGGATGTGAAGGGGCCGGTCGCCGGCTTCGAAGTGGTGCTCAATGCAATACCGGGCTCCAAGCCGAAGAGCGCCACGCGCGCCGCGCTCAACGCCTCGGACCTGATGCCGGTGTCGCGCGACTTCGCCTTTGTCGTCGATGATGGCGTCGAAGCCGAAAAACTGGTGAAGGCGGCAAGGGGCGCCGACCGGACGCTGATCGCCGATGTCGCGGTCTTCGACCGGTTCAAGCTCGAGGGCGCGAAAAAATCGCTCGCCATCGAAGTGATATTGCAGCCGCGCGACAAGACGCTGACCGACGAGGAAATCGAGACGGTTTCGGCGAAAATCGTGGATGCGGTTCAGAAGGCGACGGGCGGTACGCTCAGAAGCTGATCGAAGCAAGGAGGGCCTTACATGGCGAGAATCGGCAAGGGCGGCGTTCGAGCCGCATTCACGGCCCTCGCAGCGCACCGCAAATCGGGCGCGCCGGCCGATCTCCGGGCCGCATTCGCTCGCCATCCACGGCGCTTTGCGGCCTTCACGGCCAGGCAGGACGATCTGCTGCTCGACTGGTCGAAATGCGCCGTCAACGCCCGCACCATGGCGCTGCTTGCCAGTCTCGCCAAGGCCGCCGGTGTCGCCGCCAAGCGCGATGCGATGTTCGCCGGAGAAGCGATCAACATCACCGAAGGCCGCGCCGTGCTGCACACGGCCTTGCGCAAGCGTTCGTCCAGACCGGTTCTGGTGGACGGCCGCGACGTGATGCTCGATGTCCGTGGCGTGCTCGACGCCATGGCCCACTTCGCCCGCGAAGTCCGCGCGGGAGAGATAACAAATGTGGTAAATATCGGCATCGGCGGTTCGGACCTCGGTCCCGCCATGACCACTCTGGCGCTGGCGCCCTATCACGACGGACCGCGGCTCCATTATGTGTCCAATGTCGATGGCGCCCATATCGCCGACACGTTGAAGCACCTCGATCCGGCAACGACGCTGTTTCTCATCGCGTCCAAGACCTTCACGACGATCGAGACCATGACCAATGCGCGGACGGCGCGGAAATGGATCGCGGGAAAACTCGGTGAAGCGGCGGTCGGTGCCCATTTCGCGGCGATTTCGACGGCCGTTGGCAAGGTCAAGGACTTCGGCATCGGCGAGGATCGCATCTTCGGTTTCTGGAATTGGGTCGGCGGGCGCTATTCGATCTGGTCGGCGATCGGGCTTCCCCTGATGATCGCCGTCGGGCCGGAAAATTTCGGGCGCTTTCTCGACGGCGCCTTCGCCATGGACGAGCATTTCAGGACGGCGCCGGTTCTTGAAAACCTGCCGATGCTCATAGGACTCATCGGCGTCTGGCACCGCAATATCTGCAAATATCCTTCGCGCGCCGTCATTCCCTACGATCAACGGCTGTCCCGGCTTCCCGCCTATCTGCAACAGCTCGATATGGAATCGAACGGCAAGCGGGTGACCAGGGCGGGGGGGGCCGTGAAAGGCGCCACCGGCCCCATCGTCTGGGGCGAGCCCGGCACCAATGGCCAGCATGCCTTCTTCCAATTGCTGCATCAAGGAACCGATATCATCCCCGTCGAGTTCCTGATCGCCACCGAGCCCCATGAGCGGGGCATGGCGGAGCACCATTCGCTGCTGATCGCCAATTGCCTGGCGCAGTCGCAGGCGTTGATGAAAGGGCGAACCCTCAAAGAGGCTGGGGCGCAGCTTCTCACCATGGGCAAGACGGCCGCCGAGGCCAAGCGTATGGCGCCGCACCGGGTGTTCCCCGGCAACCGGCCGTCGCTCACCATCGCCTATCGCAAGCTCGATCCCTTCACGCTCGGGCGGCTCATTGCGCTCTATGAACACCGGGTCTTTGTCGAAGCGGCGATCTGGGACATCAACGCCTTCGACCAATGGGGCGTCGAACTCGGCAAGGAACTGGCGACGCAGTTGCAACCCGTCGTCGACGGCAAGGCCGGCATTCAGGGGCTCGATGGCTCGACCGCGGGCCTCGTCGATTTCCTGCGTGGCAAAGGTTAGAAACTTGCCGCATCGAACTCCATCATGGTGCGGCTGCCCGCCATGACGGCCGAAAGCAGCGCGCCCGTCTGCGGCAGGATGCGTTCCATGTAGAAGCTGGCGGTGCCGGTCTTGGCGCGGTAGAAATCGTCATCCGGCTTTACCATCGAGATTTCCGCCATGCGCGCCCACAGATAGCCGGTCGCGGTGAGCGCGAAGAGGCGGAGATATTCCGTGGCTGCCGCCGCCGCTTCATCGGGATTTGTGGGCCCGCGTTCGGCAATCACAGCCGTTGCCTGTTGCAGCCGCGCCAAGGCCTTGGCGAGAGGTTCGACGAAATCCGCCATTCCGGCATCGGTCTTCTTTGCCGCGATGAAGGCTGCGACCGGATCCAGGAAAGTCCGCAGCAGCCGTCCCTGTTCCTGCGCCAGTTTGCGGCCGACGAGGTCGAGGGCCTGAATGCCGTTGCTGCCTTCGTAGATCTGGGTGACGCGGACATCGCGCACCAGTTGTTCCTGGCCATTGGCGCGGATATAGCCGTGACCGCCGAAGATCTGCATGCCGAGATTGGCGGCTTCGCTGCCGCAATCGGTCAGGAAGGCTTTCACCACCGGCGTCATCAGCGCCACGAAATCGTCGGCGTTCTGGCGAATCTTTGGGTCCACATGGCGTTCGGACACATCGAGAGCCTGCGCCGTCCAGAGCGCCAGCGCCCGGCAGCCTTCCACCAGTGCCTTCTGGGTCAGCAGCATGCGGCGCACATCCGGGTGGACGATGATCGGGTCGGCCGGCTTGTCGGGAAATTTCGGACCGGAGAGAGCGCGGCCCTGCAAGCGTTCACGCGCATAGGCCACTGAATTCTGGTACGAGGCTTCAGCCACTCCCAATCCCTGGATGCCGACGGCAATGCGCTCGGCGTTCATCATGGCGAACATGGCTTTGAGGCCCTGGTGCGGCTCGCCCACCAGCCAGCCCTTCGCGCCGTCGAAATTCATCACACAAGTGGCCGAAGCTTTGATGCCCATCTTGTGTTCGATGGCGCTGCAGGCAACGGTGTTGCGCTCGCCCAGCCTGGCGTCGGCATCGGCCAGGAATTTGGGAACGAGGAACAGGCTGATGCCCTTGGTGCCCTGCGGTGCATCGGGAAGCCGCGCCAGCACCAGATAGACGATGTTAGGGGTCAGATCGTGATCGCCGGCGGAAATGAACATTTTGGTGCCGGAGATCGAATAGCTGTCGTCGTTGCGGGGTGAGGCGGAGGTGCGCAGCAATCCAAGATCGGTGCCGCAATGGGGCTCCGTCAGGCACATGGAACCGGCCCATTCGCCGCTGGCCAGGCGCGGCAGATAGAAGGCCTTTTGCTCCTCACTGCCATGCCGCGACAGCGCCACATAGGCGCCGCGCGTCAGGCCCGGATAGAGGCTGAAGGAGAGATTGGCGGCACAGGTCATCTCCTCGACCAGCACATTGATCATGTGCGGCATGCCCTGGCCGCCGAAGGCCGGATCGCAGGTGAGCGACGGCCAGCCGCCGTCGCGGAAGATGCGGTAGGCCTCCTTGAAGCCTTGCGGCGTGTGAACGATGCCGTTCTCGAGCCTGCAGCCTTCCTCGTCGCCCGAGCGGTTCAGCGGGTAAATCACGTTGGCCGAGAATTTCGCCGCCTCTTCCAGAACCGGCAGCACCACGTCCTGTGTGAAGTCGGCGAAGCCCGGAAGTTTCATGTGCGCATCGGCGCCGAGCAACTCGTAAAGGCAGAAGTGGTAGTCGCGCAGCGGTGCCGCGTAGTGGGGCATGCGTTACATTCTCCTCAGCATTCCACCACATTGACGGCGAGGCCGCCGGTCGAGGTTTCCTTGTAGCGGTCGCTCATGTCGATGCCGGTCTGGCGCATGGTCTCGACGCAATTGTCGAGGGGCACGAAATGGTGGCCGTCGCCGCGCAATGCCAGCGACGCGGCGGTCACCGCCTTCACCGCGCCGAAGGCGTTGCGCTCGATGCAAGGCACCTGGACCAGGCCGCCCACCGGATCGCAGGTCATACCGAGGTGATGCTCGAGGGCGATCTCGGCGGCGTTCTCCACCTGCTCATTGCTGCCGCCCAGTGCGGCGCAGAGGCCGGCCGCCGCCATGGCGGAAGCCGAACCCACTTCGCCCTGGCAACCCACTTCGGCGCCGGAGATCGACGCATTGTGCTTGATGATGCCGCCGATCGCCGCGGAGGCCAGCAGCAGGGTGCGGATGCCGGCCGCATCGGCGCCGACGCAATGGTCGAGATAATAGCGGATGACCGCCGGCATGACGCCGGCCGCGCCGTTGGTAGGGGCGGTGACGACCTTGCTCCCCGCCGCATTCTCCTCGTTCACCGCCAAGGCATAGACCGAAAGCCAATCCATGATCCGGTGCGGCTGCATGGAATTGCCGCCCTGCTCGGCCTTGAGCTTCTGCAAGAGTTCGGCGGCGCGGCGCCTGATCTTCAGGCCGCCGGGCAGAGTGCCGGTCTGGGCGAGGCCGCGGTTCATGCAGGAATTCATCGCATTCCAGATGCGGTCGAGGCCCGCATCAAGTTCGGCCTCACTCGTTGCCACGGTTTCGTTGGCGCGTTTCATGGCGGTGACGGTCAGGCCCGAGGCCTTGCCCATCTCCAGCATTTCGGCGGCGGTCGAGAAGGGATAGGGCACGGCGAGTTTCGGCTTCGCCTGGGGGGCGAGGCGTTCGGCCTCGGTCTGCACGAAGCCGCCGCCGATCGAAAAGTAGGTCTCGGCGAGGAGCGTGTTGTTGTCGTCGTCGAGAATGCGGAACACCATGCCGTTGGAATGGCCTGGCAACGCCGGGCCGAAATCGAAGATCACATCCTTGGCTGGATCGTAGAGAACGATGTTGCCGCTGGCAAGTGTGATGTGACCGCGTTGGGCCATGCCGGCAAGGACGGAGTCGACCCGGTCTGGATCGAGGGTATCGGGCCGCTCGCCGGCAAGTCCGAGAATAATGGCGCGGTCCGTGCCATGACCCTTGCCGGTGAAGGCGAGCGAGCCGTGCAGCCTGACGGTTAGGCGTCCGGCATGGGGCAGCGACATGGCGCCCGCCGTCTCGAGAAAGCGCCGAGCCGCCACCATGGGCCCCATGGTATGGGAACTCGACGGTCCGATGCCGATCTTGAAGAGTTCGAAAACGGAAAGAAACATGAGCGGGACTCAATCATCGCTGGCAGGCACCGGCATAGCCTGATTTTTCCCATATTGGCCCGGGAACGGCATGGGCCGCAAAGGAAAACGGCGGCCCGGAGGCCGCCGTCTCAAATTTCGAGAAATGTCCGCTACGACGGCAACTGGAAGATCCAGTTGGAGATGAGGACGACCGCGGCACCGGCGGCAAGCGTCAGGTAGGGCAGCATGCCCGCCTTCTTCTGGCCGAGATCGCCGTGCTTGAGGCCTAAATCGTCAAGAGCGCCGGGCGGGAATTTGCCGGCATCCTGGATATAGTGGCGGTAATAGAAGACCGGGAAGATCAGGGCGGCGAAGATCAGACCCGCCCAGAGCGCCGTCGAGTAACCCCAGACCTTGGCGCCCGCGCCCAGGAAGATGGCGTTGACGAAGGCCAGGACGGTGTTGAGGCCGATGAGCCACGACGGCGCCTTCCACGGGCGCTCGATGTGGCCCGAGTCGATGCGGTGAATCCAGCCGGCATTCAGGTTGAGAAAGTTGAAGATGATGTAGCCGACATTGGAGATGGCGAGCACATAGAAGTAGCCCGCCAAATCCGAGGCGAGTGCCAGCAGGATCAGGTTGAAGCCGAAGTCGGTCCACATGGCCCGCGTCGGCGCGCCATGGCTGTTCACATGGGTGAGATAGCGTGGCAGCCAGCCGTCCTTGGAACCCTGATATAGGGTGCGCGAGGAGCCGGCCATGGCCGTCATGATCGCCAGGAACAGCGCCAGGATCATCAGAATCACGAAAATCTGGATGACGACCTTGCTGCCGCCAACCATGCTGCCGAGCGCTTCGGCGATGCCGGTGCCGTCGACGATGCCCGGCGCCAGCATGCCGGCATGGCCGAGAACGCCCTGGAAGGAGAAGGGCACGAGGA
>JANMQB010000528.1:0-3815 GCA_031370155.1 Hyphomicrobiales bacterium
CCTCAGCGGGCCGAAAGGGAGTGTAGGCGGTGGTCCCTGGTTATGGTTCGCCTCCGTAAAGACGCCCCAATTTCAGGCCCCGCATCCCCTTCCCCGATCAACGACGGCTCGCGAACCGCCCTCCTTGGGAAGGAGACGGGAGTACATGTAGCATAATAGGAAAACATTGTCAAGGAATATTTCCACAAATTTGCGCCTGCAATTGACTTTCACTTGTGGCTAATGTATATCCCTCTCGTATATTCAAAAGGTAGAACTGTGCCGCAATCCACGGTCTTCAAATCGAACAAAACCCAAGCCGTCCGGCTGCCCAAGGCCGTGGCGCTGCCAGAGCATGTAAGGAAAGTGGACATCGTCAAGCAGGGGTCGGGCCGCCTCATCCTGCCGGCGGGCGGAAGCTGGGAGGATTTTTTCAATGGCCCCCGCCTTGACGCAGACTTCCTGAGCGACCGCGCACAGCCCGCCCCGCAGCGCCGCCGCTCCGGCTGATGCTGGATTATCTGCTCGATACCGACATCTGCATCCATGCGCTGAAAGGCCGAAGCGCGGCGCTGGCAGCACTTTTCAAGACCAATGACGGGCGCATGGCAATTTCGGACGTGACGCTGTTCGAACTTTGTTACGGCGCGGAGAAATATGCCGATCCGGCGGCGCGGCTTGCGGTGATCGAGAATTTTGCGGCGCGTCTCGAACTCTTGCCCTTCGACAGCCGCGCCGCCCATCATGCGGGAAACATCCGCGCCGCGCTTGAGCGCCAGGGCAGGACGATCGGCGCCTACGACCTGATGATCGCCGGCACGGCGCGCTCGCAGGGGCTGGTGCTGGCGACGAATAACGTGCGGGAATTCGAAAGAGTCGAGGGATTGCGGGTGGAGAGATGGGCTTGAGGCCTAGTTGAGAGATTGACTCCGGAAAGCGCGACAAGCTTCTGAAATAGAACAATAAACAATTATTTCCGGCAAATCCCGCCACAACCCGTTGACCGCGCGCCCAGACTCGCGTTCCCTTCCCCTATCATGGACCTCATCGCCACGACGAAATCGCTGGAGGCGCTGTGCGCCGCGCTGGCCGGGGACCGCTTCATCACGGTCGACACCGAATTCATGCGCGAGACGACCTATTGGCTGGATCTGTGCCTGATCCAGATGGCGGGCGAGACCGCGGCGGGGCTTGTCGATCCCATGGCGGCGGGGATCGATCTGGCGCCCTTCTTCGAGCTCATGAACAATGAGCGGGTGCTGAAGGTGTTCCATGCGGCGAGGCAGGACATCGAGATCATGGTGCACCGCTCGGGCGTGGTGCCGCATCCGGTGTTCGACACGCAGATCGCCGCCATGGTGTGCGGCTTCGGCGACCAGGTGGGCTATGAGGCGATCGTGCGCAAGCTGGCGCACGCGCAGATCGACAAGTCCTCGCGCTTCACCGACTGGTCGCGGCGGCCGCTTTCCGAGAAGCAGCTTGCCTATGCGCTCTCCGACGTCACGCATCTGCGCGTCGTCTATGAGCGGCTCAAGCAAGAACTCGACAAGACGGGGCGCGAGGCGTGGCTGGCCCAAGAGATGGACATTCTCACCTCGCCCGCCACCTATCGCACCGAGCCGGAAGATGCCTGGAAGCGCATCAAGGTCAGGCTCAAGTCGAAGAAGCAACTTGGCGTGCTGGTGGCCATCTCCGCCTGGCGCGAGCACGAGGCGCGGGTGAAGAACGTGCCGCGCGGGCGCATCGTCAAGGACGATGCGCTGGCCGAGATCGCCATGCAGATGCCGCAGAGCCGCGAGGCGCTCGGCCAATTGCGGGCGCTGCCAAGGGG
Organism: Hyphomicrobiales bacterium; assembly: GCA_031370155.1. GTDB lineage: Bacteria > Pseudomonadota > Alphaproteobacteria > Rhizobiales > Aestuariivirgaceae > Aestuariivirga. Next base: position 1,811 of record JANMQB010000528.1, read on the forward strand.
CTTTGCCACCTCGCGGGTGGGCGATGCCATCGTGGCGGCGGTGAAGGAGGGGCTGGCGCGCGATCCCAAGAGCTTGCCGCATCTGGAAGGCGGCCGCGACGAGATGTCCGAGGGCGCCCAGGCGGCGGCGGAAATCTTGAAACTGGCGCTGAAAGTCGTTTGCGAGCGCGAGGGACTGGCGCCCAAGCTCATTGCCAGTTCCGCCGAAATCGACGCGGTGGCGGAGGACGATCAAGCGGATGTGCCGCTCATGCATGGCTGGCGGCGCGAGGTGTTCGGCAATCTGGCGCTTGACTTGAAGGCGGGCCGCGCGGTCATTGGCTTCCGCGACGGGCGGGTGGCGATATTGCCGGCGGGGTGATCAGCCGATCACGATCTTCGCTGTCCGGCCCATCTCGGCGGCGAGGCCGGCGAAGCGTTTTTCGACGCGTTCGCCCGAAAGATCGGCGAGTTTCCGCGGCAGGGTGAGAACCAGAGTCTTGCCGTTACCGAGGCGCAGGCCGATCTTCGGCAGCATGCCGGGCATGGCGGCGGAAAGGATATAGGCGAGGCGGAAGATGTTGCTGAGCAGATGGGCCCGGGCGATGGCATCGTCGTCGAGAAGCCGCGTCAGCCCGTCGCCGCTGCCCTCGCCCTCGTAGCGGAAGAAGACGGTGAGGGCCAGGAACACCCGGCCGGGGTGATCGACGCCGACGAAGGCGGCCTGCGAAATCATGCCGAGCGAGCGCTCGGCGCGGTAATCGGGGTGGGCCCGCCAGCCGATGTCGGCAAGCAGGCAGGCGGCATAGCGCAGGCGGCGCTCGCCGGCATTTTCCTTGAGGCCGGTTTCGCCGAAGAGCTGATCGGTCCAGTCGCAGAGTTCGAGCTCGTGCTCGGGCGAGCGGGCGTAGCGGCGGGCGAAATCCCAGCACGAGGAGAGCAGCGCGTCGGCCTGCATCTTGCGGCGCGGCAGCTTGGAATAGAGGAGACCTTCGCGCACGCCATAGACGGAGCACACCACCTCCTTGGGCTTCGAGTGCTCGAGCAGAAGGTTCAGCACCAGCGCGCCATAGGGCATGGTGTCGGAGCGGCTTCTCGACACTTGCCGGATGTCCTTGAGCGAGGAGGGCGACAGGCCGGAGACGAGATCGGCCACCGAGGCCGCCTGCTGGCGGGTCATGGTGTAGTAGTGCAGCACATGCAGGGGATAGCGGTTCTGCGCCATGTGCAGGCGGGCGAGATTTCGCCAGGTGCCGCCCACCGCATAGAAGGAGCGGCCCTTGAGCTTTTCGAGAATCTTGGTTTTCTCGAAATATTCATCGACGATCTTGCGGGCGCGGTTGATCGAGCCGCCGGACATGTCGATCAAGCGCAAGGGTCCGATCGGCAGCGTCACGCCGTCGCGCAGCTTGCCGTCCTTGATGTCTATGAGCTCGAGCGAGCCGCCGCCCAGATCGCCGGCCAGCCCATCGGCCTCGGGGATGCCGGCGATGACGCCCAAGGCGGCATAGCGGGCCTCTTCCTTGCCGGAGAGAACGTCGATGCCCGCCCCCACCGCCGCTTCCGCCCGGTCGATGAAATCCTCGCCGTTGGCCGCCTCGCGGGCCGCCGCGGTGGCGACCGCGAAGACTTGTTTGGCGCCGATCTGGCGGGTCAGGGCGCGAAAGCGGCGGAGCGCCGCGAAGGCCCGCACCATGCCCTCCTCGTTCAGCCTGCCGGTGATCGCCACGCCCTTGCCGAGGCCGCAGAGGATTTTTTCGTTGAACACCGGGGTGGGCGAACGGCGGAGGCCATCATAGACGACGAGGCGGACCGAGTTCGAGCCGATATCGACCACCGCGACGGGGCGGTATTTCGGCGGCTCGGTACGGAAGCCACTATGCCAACTCACTTGCGCGCCCGGGCCTTCTTTTTCTGGCTGACGATTTCCGGCGGCAGACTAGCCTTGACGGAGCGGCCGCGTCCAGAGAGCGAGGGGTTATCCATGAAATATTGGTGGGCGTTGAAGGGCTCCTCGTCGGGGCCG
>JANMQB010000536.1:0-2105 GCA_031370155.1 Hyphomicrobiales bacterium
GCATGGGTGAAACTCCCCGCATCGGCCACGGCGTGGAAAATCCGGAGCTTGTCCCAGTCCATGACGCTCACTCGGCGGCCTCGCGCACCGGCTGGCGAGCGTGCAGCCATTTGCCGGCCTCAAGCGCCGCCATGCAGCCCAACCCCGCGGCGGTCACCGCCTGGCGGTAGACGTCGTCGGTGACATCGCCCGCCGCATAGACGCCTTCGATGGCGGTGGCGGTCGAGCGCGGTTCGGTGATCAGATAGCCGCCCTGCTTCATCGGCAACTGGCCCTGGAACAATTCGGTCGCCGGCTTGTGGCCGATGGCGATGAAAATGCCGTCGGCGGCGACATCCTCGACGGCGCCGGTGACGATGTTCTTGAGCCTGGCGCCGGTCACCCCCTTGGGATCGTCCGTACCCAGAACATCTTCCAGAACCGTGTCCCATACCACCTTGATCTTGGGATGGGCGAAGAGCCGGTTCTGCAGAATGCGCTCGGCGCGGAACTCGCGGCGGCGGTGGACGACCACCACTTCGCTGGCGAAGTTGGTGAGGAAGAGCGCCTCCTCGACGGCGGAGTTGCCGCCGCCGATCACCAGAACCTTCTTGCCGCGATAGAAAAATCCGTCGCAGGTGGCGCAGGCCGAGACGCCGAAGCCCTTGAACTTCTCCTCCGAGGGAAGATTCAGCCATTTGGCCTGGGCGCCGGTGCAGACGATCAGCGCATCGCAGGTATAGATGTCGCCGGAATCGCCCTTCAGCCAGAAGGGCCGCTCCTTCAGCCGCACTTCGGTCACGGTGTCGGAGACGATCTCGGTGCCGACATGCTCGGCCTGGGCCTTCATCTCCTCCATCAGCCAGGGACCCTGGATGGCCTTGGCGAAGCCCGGATAGTTCTCGACGTCGGTGGTGATCGTCATCTGGCCGCCGGGCTGGATGCCCTGGATCAGCACAGGCTTCAGCATGGCGCGGGCGGCATAGATTGCGGCGGTATAACCGGCGGGCCCCGATCCGAGGATCAGGACGCGGGCGTGGCGGGTGGACATGGGCGGCTCCGGACTTGCTATGTGAAATTAACATAGCTCATTTGGGGTTGCCTACAAGTCCGCTACAAGGCTTTGTGAACAGTCCGGTTCCGTCTCAAGACAACTTGATCGCGTACGCACGCTCCGGATGTGGTTTTGGTGCGGCATCATTCAGCTCCGATAAGGCCATGTCGGCAATCACGTCGGTCAGCGGCCGCGCCTTGCCGAAGAAATAACCTTGCATGAAACGGCAGCCGTAACCCTGCAGGGCTTCAACTTGGCCGATGGTTTCCACGCCTTCGGCAACCACGTCGATGTCCAGGTCCCGGCCGATGCCCATGATCGCGCGGATGACCGCTTGGTTGGCCTTTTGATTCAGCATTCCGGCAACGAAGGACTGGTCGATCTTGACCACGGTGATCGGGAACTGTTGCAGATAACCGAGGGCGGAGAAGCCGGTGCCAAAATCGTCCAGCGCAATTTGCGCCCCCAGTCCGCGAAGGTTCTCCAGCAGGCCCCTGGCAACGTCGGCGTTGGACACAAGCACCGATTCGGTGATTTCGAAGACGAGGCGGGAAGGGTCGATCCCGGTCCTCGCGATGGCGTCCTTGATGTGCGCGAACAAGTCCGGCGAGCGGAACTGGTTCGCCGACACGTTGATACCCATTCTGATGCCGGGCGGCAACAGCGCCAGGTCCTCGCAGGCGCGGGAAATGACCCAGGCCCCAAGCTGCGTCATCAATCCCGCTTCCTCGGCAATGGGAATGAAAATGCCGGGCGGGATGGGACCCATCGCAGGGTGGTTCCATCGCATGAGTGCCTCGAATCCCACGGGGCGTCCCGAATCGGAATTGACCACCGGCTGATAGTGTACTTCAAGCGCATCGGTCGCGGCGGCCGTCCGCAACTCCCGTACGATGTCTTTGCGCTGCTGGACGCGGATATTCATTTCCGCGTCGTAAAGCTGGTAGCCGTTGCGGCCCGAAGATTTGACCTCATAGAGGGCGAGATCGGCATTGTGCAACAGGCTCTCCGCGTCGCTGGCATGACCGGGAAACATCGCAAAGCCGACGCTGGCGCCGACAATGATTTTCTG
>JANMQB010000555.1:0-4329 GCA_031370155.1 Hyphomicrobiales bacterium
CGACGCCCATTCGGCGCCGGCGCGGGCCGCCACCATCCTGAGCGGGCTCGGATTCAGCGAGGACGTTCAAAACGGCCCCTGCTCGGCCATTTCCGGCGGCTGGCGGATGCGGGTGGCGCTGGCGGCGGCGCTGTTTTCGCGCCCCGACGTGCTCCTCCTCGACGAGCCCACCAATTATCTCGACCTCGAAGGCTCGATCTGGCTCAAGAGCTTCATCCGCGATTATCCGCATACCATCGTGATGGTCAGCCACGACCGCGACCTGCTCAACGAGGCGGTCGATGCGATCCTGCATCTCGAGCGCGGTCAGCTCGCGCTCTATCAGGGCAATTACGATTCATTCGAGCGCCAGCGGCGCGAAAAGCAGGCGCTGACCCAGAAACTCAAGAAGAAGCAGGACGAGCAGCGCCGCCACATGATGGAATATGTGGACCGCTTCCGTTACAAGGCCTCGAAGGCCAGCCAGGCGCAAAGCCGCCTCAAGGCGCTGGCCAGGCTCGAACCGATCGCCGATATGGTCGAGGACCGGGTGGCGCCGTTTCTCTTCGCCAATCCGGAAAAGGCGCTGGCGCCACCCTTGGTGCGCTGGGACCATGCCGCGGTGGGCTATCAGCCGGACCGGCCGGTGCTCAGGAACATCACGCTCCGGCTCGATCCCGACGACCGCGTTGCGCTGCTCGGCGCCAATGGCAACGGCAAATCGACCTTCGCCAAGCTCTTGTGCGGCAAACTTGCGGTTTCATCAGGCGAAATGAAACATCCGCCGCGCATGTCGGCCGGTTATTTCGCCCAGCACCAGCTCGACGAGTTGTCGCCGGAGCGCACGCCTTACGATTATATTTGCAATCTGATGCCGGCGGCGAGCGAGGCGCAACGGCGGGCCCGGCTCGGCGCCTATGGGTTCGGCGCGCAGCTTGCCCATTCACGCTGCGCCACGCTGTCGGGTGGCGAGAAGGCGCGGCTTCTGTTCGCGCTCGCCTCCTTCCACGGCCCTCATATTCTGGTGCTCGACGAGCCGACCAACCATCTCGACGTCGACAGCCGCGAGGCGTTGATCCATGCAATCAACGATTATGAAGGTGCCGTGATCCTCATCAGCCATGACCGCCACATCATCGAAACCTGCGCCGACCGGCTGTGGCTGGTGGCTGACGCGACGGTCAAGCCCTTCGAGGGCGACATGGACGACTACACGGCCCTGGTGCTCGACCGGACGCGGGCCGGGCGGCGAGTCGAACGGGCGCGCCAGGCGCCCCCACGTCCACAGGCCAGGGCCAACCCCGCGGCCGCTCAGAAAAAGCTTCAAGAACTGGATGGCAAGATACTGGAAATAAAGAACAAAATCTCGGTGCTCGACCGCGCCCTGGGCGACCACACGATCTATGCGCAGGAGCCGAAGAAGGCCGCCGGCTTCGTCCGGCTCAGGGCCAGGCTTGCCGCCGAACTCGATGCCCAAGAAAACCAGTGGCTGGAAGCCCATGACGGTTGACCGCAGCGAAGCCGGCGCGCTGGCCCGTCTGCACGCCTTTATCCATCACGAGACGACGGCCGGTCTCATTCTGGTTCTGGCGGCGGCGGCGGCGATTCTTGCCTCGAATATCGAGGCGCTGCGGCCCGTCTATGAGGCGGTGCTGGCGCTGCCGGTGCAGGTTTCGGCCGGCGCGGCCGGACTGCAAAAGCCCCTGCTCCTGTGGATCAATGACGGGCTGATGGCAGTGTTCTTCTTTCTGGTCGGCCTCGAAATCAAGCGCGAAGTGTTGGAGGGCAATCTCGCCTCGCGCGAGCAGATCGTGCTGCCGGTCATCGCGGCGGCGGGCGGCATGGCGATGCCGGCGCTGGTCTACAGTTTCTTCAACTGGGGCGACGCCGCCGCCATGCGCGGCTGGGCCATTCCGGCGGCAACCGACATCGCTTTCGCGCTCGGCGCGCTGTCGCTGGCTGGACCTCGGGTTCCCGTCGCGCTCAAGGTGTTCCTGCTGACGCTCGCGACACTCGACGATCTCGGCGCCATCGTCATCATCGCGCTGTTCTATACCTCGCAACTTTCGGTCCTGTCGCTGGCCCTCGCCGGTGCGGCCCTCGCCGGCCTTATCGCCCTGAACCGCCTGCATGTGGATCGCACCGCGCTCTATTTCTTCCTGGGGCTTGCCATGTGGCTGTTGGTGCTCAAGTCCGGTGTGCATGCAACGCTGGCCGGAGTCGCCCTGGCGATGACTGTGCCCCTGACGCGGCGCGACGGACGGGCCTTCCTCAATGAGATCGAGGAGGGCCTTCATCCGTACGTGAAATTCCTGATCCTGCCGCTCTTCGCCTTTGCCAATGCCGGCATTCCGCTCGAAGGCTTTGCGCTCGCCAAGCTGGCGGAACCCCTGCCGCTCGGCATCGCCGCGGGACTCGCCGCGGGCAAGCCCATCGGCATTTTATTGGCGGTGGCCGCGGCAGTCGGTTCAGGCCTCGCCCGTCTGCCCGAGGGATGCAACTGGCGGCACATGGCGGGGGCCGGCTGCCTTGCCGGCATCGGTTTCACCATGAGCCTGTTCATCGGATCTCTGGCCTTCGAGGGGCCGGCGGAGGCGGTCGCCGTCAGGGCCGGCGTCATCGCCGGGTCGCTGATTTCGACCGGGCTCGGCGTTGCGATCCTGTTGGCCGCTTCCCGGCGCTCTTCAGAATGAGCCCCTGGGCGGCGATGACGCGCTCGCCATTGTAGGTGACCGAGGGCGAGCCATAGAGTTCGTAGCCGTCGTCCAATGCCTTCGAGACGCGCTCGCAGAAGCTCTTGTCGTCGGGCCCGGTCAGCAGGCGGTAACGCAGTTTGCCGGTCATGATGTCGCTCCGGATTGGGTTTGCGCCCGGTTCTGCCAGCGGCCGCTGTCGTCCTGTTGCCAATAGCTCACCGCATGGCCTTCGCCTTTGAACCGCTTCCAGTCCTCGCGGGCGCGTGCGACCGCCGCCTCGTCGGCGCCGTCGAAGAGGATGACGGCGCGGGTGAGGCCGTCGATGCCTTCGGGCGCCGCCCCGTCGACAAAAAAACGCACATTGGCGTTGTTGGGATTGTCGGTTGCGGCGGTGAGCCACACGGGCTGCAGCGCGGCAAAACCGTCGGCCTTGCTGCCGTGCGGCAGGAAACTGTCATCGGCCTGGGTCCACAACAGCGCCGAGAGCGCCTCGACGCGCTCCTCGGAACCCGCTTGAATCACGGCCCGCCAGCCGCGCTCGAGGCCGGTTGCGAGCATTTTCGGCAAGACCTTGTCGAGCGGCTGGCGCTCCAGATGATAGAAGTAGACTTCGGTCATGGATCTATCCAGCGCAAGCAGGGCCGGCGGTCAAGAGGGCCCATCTTGCGCGGGCGGATGCAGGCGCTAGAGTTGGACCCAAGCGGGGGGCGGGCGCATGCGACTTGTAATTCTGGCGGCATTCGGGCTGATTGCGGCAGCGGGCGGAGCCTCGGCGGCGAGCTTGTGCAATTGCTGCGGCACGGGCACGGTGCAATCCTGTGCCGCCGTCTGCCAGCCCGTCGAAGCGCCGCAGGGCCAATGCGCGGCGGCTGTCGATTTCGCCGGCAAGCCCGAAATCGCCGAGAACGTCAACCCGCTCTATGAAGTCTCGCTCCGCAGTCTCCGGCTCGCGACGCCAGCGCGCGCCGAACTCGAAGCCTTCCGGCGGCTGCTCGAAGCCTCGCGCCGCGGCGTCGAGAGAGACCGCAAGGCGGCACGGAGGGCCTATGGGCGCGGCAAGATCGACCGGGCGGCACTCGAGGCAAGTGTGGCGCGCTACGAGGCGGCAATCGTCAACTACTATCTCGGCCTGCAGGCCTATCGCGAGGCCTATCGCAGCCGCTGACATCACTTCTCGTAGTGCTGCGCCACCAGGCGGTTGAGGAGGCGCACGCCCCAGCCGGGGCCCCAGCTCTGGTTGATGGCGCTCTTGACGCCGTCTATCGCGGTTCCCGCCACATCGAGATGGGCCCAGGGTACATTGTTGACGAAGCGCTGGAGGAATTGCGCGGCGGTGATGGATCCGGCATGGCGGCCGCCGATATTCTTCATATCCGCCACATCGTGGTCGATCAGCTTGTCGTATTCGGCGGCAAGCGGCATGCGCCAGACCTTTTCGCCGGTGGCGGCACCCGCCTCCGATAGGCGCTTGGCCAGCTCGTCGTTGTTGGAGAAGAGTCCCGCATGTTCCTTGCCGAGCGCCACCAGGATGGCGCCGGTGAGCGTTGCCAGATCGACCATGATTTTCGGCTTGAAACGGTGCTGCACGTACCATAGCACATCGGCGAGCACCAGGCGGCCTTCGGCATCGGTGTTGAGCACGGCGATGGTCTGG
>JANMQB010000107.1:0-3091 GCA_031370155.1 Hyphomicrobiales bacterium
GCCTCGAGACCCTTGGCGCCATGCACCGTCATGATGCGGACTTCGCCGGATTCCTGCTCCATGTTGCGTTTGATTTCAACTTCCCCAGCTACAAACCAGGCGATGAAGCCTGCCAGCGACGAGGAATGCTCCTGTTCATAAGCGAGCGCCGAATCCAGAAAGGCATCGAGCGCATCGCCGGCCTCGCCGCCGAGGCGGGCGAGAAATTGCTTGCGGCTCCCGGCAAGAACGCCGGCAAAGAATTCAAAAGGCCGGCTGCCGGTGCTCTCGAGCCATGCCGATAATTGCCGGTGGGCTTCGATGCAGCGTGGATCGCTGCTCTCCGACAAGCGCTGCCACAGTGGCCTTGAGCCGCGCTGCCAGGCGAGCTCGAAGAGTTGTTCTTCGTTGAGGGGTCGCGGCAGCAGCGGGCTCTTGAGCAGGCAGGCCAGCGAATAATCGTCCCGCGGCAAGAGACAGAATCGGGCGAGCGCCAGGAGGTCGAGAACGGCGATGCTCTTGGTCAGCTGCAGCCGGTCGGCGCCGGCCACGGGAACACCCTTATTGCGCAATTCGCGGACGAGGGCGTCGAAAAAGCCGTTGCGGCGGCGCACGAGAATGAGAATGTCGCCGGGGCGCACCGGAGTACCCGTTGCTTCGATGACGCGCCGGCCGAGCCAAGATTTAACAGTGCGGGCGATTTTTTGCGCAAGCCGGCGGCGCGGCGAATTGGCGGGCTCGCGGTCGACCGGCGCGATCCATGGCTGCCGCTCTTCACGATCCTCGGGCTCGATCAACGGCCAGATATCGACCAGCCCCGATTCGTCGCGGCGATTGGATTCATGCAGCAGCGTCTTTTTCCGTGTGCCGTCGAGTCCCTGGCGCGCCACGGCTGCGTCGTGAAACACCGTGTCGACGGCGGTGAGGATTTCGGCGGTGGAGCGGAAGGAGACCGTGAAGTCGACATCGTTGAAGGCTTGTCCGGCCGCCTCGATGCGGGTCTTGAATTCATCGTGGACGATCTCGAACACGTCCGGATCGGCGCCCTGGAAACTATAGATCGACTGCTTGCGGTCGCCGACTGCGAAGAGGGTACGATCGGGCCTCTGGCGCACGCCCCTTCCGGCGAAGAACTCGGCGGTGAGCGAACGCACGATGTCCCATTGGGCGGGGCTGGTATCCTGCGCCTCATCGATCAGCACGTGCTCGATGCCGCCATCGAGCTTGTAGAGCACCCAGGCGGCGTCGGGCTTGGCGGCGACCAGAAGCCTGGTGCGGACGATGAGGTCGTCGAAGTCATAGGCTCCGGCTCGGCGCTTGACCCGCTCGAATTCACCGGCGATCTGGCCCGCCAGGACAAGCAGAGCCTGGGTTGCGGCAAGCCGCTCGAGATCGGCGAGCCGGGCAATGCCACCAACCAGCCGCTGTTGCTCGGCGGCGATGAAGTCATCGATCCATGGATGGGCCGTGCGCACCGGCTTGGTGACAACGCTAGTCAAACTGCGTGGTTCGTGCTTCTGCGTAAGCAGGAACCCGCACAGATCGACAAGCGTGGCGGCGCTGGTGCGCAAATGGCCGGCCAATAGGGCAGCGCGCTTCCGATCCGCCTCGCTCCCACCCGACAGGGCTTCGGCAAGGCGCGCATAGTGGGCAGGAGAAATGGCGAGGGCGGCAAGGACGCTTTCCCGATCTTCGCCCGGTGCAAATCCCAGCGCCGCCCGCAATATGCCAATGGCGCTGTCGATGCCTTGCTCGCTCGACAATACATCCTGCAGATCGGCCCGCTTGGCGAGGATCTCGCTCATCAGCCCGTTGAAGGCATCGGCCTGGACATGGCGAACGACCTCGGCCAATGCCTGTCCAAGCTCGCCAGCATGATCGGCCTGCGCCCTGGCAAGGACCCTGTCGCGGGCGGCTTCGAGCGCTTCTCGCGCAGTGCGGTCGTCCATCACCGTGAAGCCCGGAACCACGCCGGCCTCGACCGGAAACAGCTGCAGCAATCTTTCGCAGAAGGCGTGGATGGTCTGGATTTTGAGTCCGCCCGGTGTTTCCAGGGCGCGGGTAAAGAGGCGGCGCGCCAACCGCAAATTGTCGGACGACTCCGGGGTTGCGCCGAGTTTCTCAAGTGTCGCCGTCAGGGCCGTGTCGTCGAGCGCAATCCAGCCGCTCAGGCGCTCGAACAGGCGGCTTGCCATTTCGGCCGCGGCCGCCTTGGTGAAGGTGAGACACAGGATGCGGGCGGGCTCGGCGCCCGCCAGCATCATGCGGATGACGCGGTCGACCAACACATGGGTCTTGCCCGAACCGGCATTGGCGGCGACCCAGGCGGAGGACGCGGGATCCGATGCCAGTATCTGCTTGTCCGTCGCCCTGGCGGCCTTCATGGCGCCGCCTTTCCCGACAGCGACCACTCGCGGTAGCGCGAGAGATGATCGTAGTCGCGCTCCTCGTCTTCCTTCTCGACGATGGCGCGCGGAATATAGGGCTGCTCGCGCCTCGCGTAGGCGGTGAGGAGATCGACGAGCCCAGAGAGATGGCGCTTGGCGACATCCGCCGCCGGCTCGGCGAGTTTCAGTTGCGTGATTTCGCCCGGCGGCTCGCCGCCCCCGAGCTTGATGTAGACGAGTGCGCGGGCGGGAACCGCCCCGGCGCCGGGGAAGGAGTGGCCTTCCAGCATGGCGGCTTCGAGGGTCAGTTGCGGCGCAAGACCCGATTCGACCTGCGCGGCGCTCGGCACGCTGCCGGTCTTGAAATCGATTATCCGCGCGCCGCCGCCGGAAAAGAGATCGATGCGGTCGGCACGGCCGGTGAGGGTGAAGGGTCGGCCAGCAACATCGAGAATGTGGGCACCGTCGATCTCAGCCAGAACTCTCTCTACGCCAGCCCGCATTTCCGCATCTTTTTCGGTAAGCCAGAGGGCAATGCGCAGGAAGCGCGGCCACCAGAAGGCGGTGATCTGCGGGTCATCCATCAGCGGCGCGAAATGCGCTCGTCCCGTCTCGATCAGGCGTTCGCCCGCATCGGCGGGAAGGGCGGAGGGATACCGCCTGAAGAAATCGCCGAGGACTGCGTGAAACAAGGTGCCGCGCAGCGCGAAATCCGGCGCCTTGGC
>JANMQB010000558.1:0-3162 GCA_031370155.1 Hyphomicrobiales bacterium
GACGGGCCCGGCGGCAAGCCGATTTCGGTGTTCGAGTCGGGGGCCATCCTGCAATATCTCGGCAACAAGACCGGGGAGTTCTACCCGAACAAACCGCGCAAGCGGGTCGAGGTGGAGCAGTGGCTGTTCTGGCAGATGGCCGGGCTCGGGCCCATGTCGGGCCAGGCCGGGCATTTCAAGAACTATGCGCGCCAGACGATCCCCTATGCCATCGACCGCTATGTGAACGAGGTGGCGCGGCTCTATGGCGTCATGGACAAGCGGCTGGAGACGCGTGAATTTCTCGCCGGCAAATATTCGATCGCCGACATGGCGTGCTGGGCGTGGGTCAAATCCCACGACCGGCTCGGCCTGAAGCTCGGCGATTATTCCAACTTGAAGCGCTGGTTCGAGACGATCGCCGCGCGGCCGGCGGTGGTTCGCGCCGTTGCCGTGGGCGAGGAGTACCGCACCCCACCCAACACCTTGAAAGACGACGACGAGGCCCACGCCATTCTGTTCGGGACAAGGCGCTAACCGGCGGTGTGCTCAATGGCGGGTAAACGCGGCACGGTGAAGGCCGCGTGAAGATCGCCGCAAGCGATTGAATGAACGCAAGTTCTCGCCCTCCGGCCGGGCCGGGCCGCGGCACCGTTTCATCTCCCTTTAATGCTGCCGCTTAACCCGCCGTTGCATGGCGCGCGCCAAGATCGCGCCCGAGCCGGAGCCTCGAGGGGAGATCGAGACCGGCGGCAAACACAGGGGATGACAGATGGCGAAAGCTCAATCCGGAGAGGCGGTGGTGAAACCGGTTGCGACGACGGCGGATGCGCTGTTCAAACTCGGCATGATGTACTGCATCGGCGCCGACCAGGATTATGTGACGGCCCACCAATGGTTCAATCTCGCGGCGCTCAAGGGCAGCGATGCGGCCCGGCAATACCGCCGCGAACTGGCCGGCGAGATGACGGCGGCGCAGGTGGCGGAAGCCCAGCGCCGGGCGCGGGACTGGCTGACGGTGCACTGAATTCAAAAAGAGGCGTCAGGGGCTCGCGCGAAACAGGGCGGGCGGGCCCCGATCCATTCAATAATCGATGGAATAGTCGGCGCCCGAGCTTTCCTGGGACGAGATGAAGCGGTTGAGGAAGCTGGTGTCGGCGCGCTCACTGCGCTCCTCGACATAGACCTCGGTCTCGTAGATGTCGGTCTGCAGATTAACGCGGTCGCGGTGGCTGTTGAACGGCGGCAGGACCTGCTCGTCGGGCGAATAATTATGGCCGAGGGGGATGAAATTCTCAAACGCCATGGCCGAGGCCGGCCACAGAACCGAAATCACCGCAAGAACCGTCAATGTGCCACGCATCTCCAGACTCCCTGACCAAGTGACTTAGCGGAGTTTCAACCGAAAGGCATCAACAAATAGTTAACCACAAGGGGGAGGAAAAGGTTGCATACTGCTTCATCGTGAAATGATCTCGCGCTAAAGCCGCAGATAGTCGGCGGTGGCGAAGGCGTCGACTTGGATGACGGCGTCCCGGGCCTGCGCCGCGGCACGACTGCGCTCGCCCTCTCCCGCATCGATGATGCCGGAGGCGACGGCGCGGTCGATCAAGGTTGCCGCGGGTTCCGCGGCGAGGCGGCCGTTGCGCACGGCATCTTTCAATTTCTGCTGGGCCGGACGCGCCCGCACCACGGTGGCAAGGGCGTCCTCGATCTGTCCCAGTCCCAATTCATCGGCGGCGGGTACGAAAATGTTGCGGGTGAGACGCCGCCGCATATCGCCATCGTCGAGGAGGGCGCGCGCGACTGCCGCGCCTAACTCATCGCGCGGCGGCCGGAAGCGGGCGCCGAGCGGAAATATCAAGGCGCGGAGCAGCCAGGCAACCGGCCGGTTCGGCAGATTGTCGAGAACGCCGCGCAGTGCTTCCTGAATGTTCCACAAGGCGAGATCGCAGGACCAGTCGAGCAGGGGCCGGTCTTCCGCCGGCATGGCGTCATCGTGGAAGCGCTTGAGCGAGGCCGAAGCAAGATACATCCAGGCCAACGCATCGGCGAGACGGCCGCTGATCTTCTCGCGCCGCTTCATGGCGCCGCCAAGGGTTGCCAGCGCCGCATCGGTGGTCAGCGCGAAGGCGGCACTCAGGCGGGTCAGGTGGCGGCAGTAGTTAGCGACCGGTCCGCTTCCCGGCGCCGGCGCGAGCCTGGCGCCGCTTGCAGCCAGCGCGAAGGAGCGGCCCGCATTGCGGGTGAGGAAGCCCACGTGCCGGGTCAAGACCTTGTCGAAGGCGGCCGCATCGTTGGCCGCGATGGCCCGCATCTCCTCGCGTACGAAAGGATGACAGCGGATCGAACCCTGGCCGAAAATTATCAGCGAGCGGGTCAGGATATTGGCGCCCTCGACGGTGATGGCGATGGGAGCGGCGGTATAGATGCGCGACAGCACGTTGCGGGGCCCGCGGCAGATGCCGGCGCCGGCCGCCACATCCATGGCATCGCCGACGCGGGCCCGCATGGCATCGGTGAGATAGGCCTTGACCACGGCGGAGAGCACCGCTGGTTTTTCCCCGGCATCGACGGCGCCGCAGGTGAGAACCCGCGCCGCCTCCATCAGATAGGCATGGCCGGCGATGCGGGCGAGCGGCTCCTCGATCCCTTCGAAACGTCCGATCGGCATGCCGAATTGCTCACGGAGCGTCGCATAGGCGCCGGTGTAGCGTACCGCCACTTCGACCGCGGCGACGGAGAGCGACGGCAGCGAAATCGAGCGGCCGGCGGCCAAACATTCCATCAGCATGCGCCAGCCCTGGCCGACGCCGCTGTTGCCGCCGATGACGAAATCGAGCGGCACGAAGACGCCCGTGCCGGTCACCGGCCCGTTGGGGAAGGGCACGCCCATCGGATCGTGCTGGCGGCCGATTTCGATGCCCGGCGTATCGCGTGGAATGAGGGCGCAGGTGATGCCGGGATTCCTGTTGCCGCCCAGCAATCCGTCCGGGTCGTGGAGGTCGAAGGCAAGCCCGATCACGGTGGCCACCGGCGCCAGCGTGATGTAGCGCTTGTCGAGATCGATGCGGATGCCGAGCACCTTCTTGCCCTTATGGGTGCCATGGCAGACGACGCCGCGGCTGCGGCTGGCGGCGGCATCGCTGCCGGCGTGGGGCTCGGTCAAGGCGAAGCAGGGGA
>JANMQB010000589.1:0-7871 GCA_031370155.1 Hyphomicrobiales bacterium
GGATGACGATCGCCGGCCTCACCATGGCTCGGCTCCGGCATAGACGAGGATGGTGGTAAAATAGGGCAGGGTGTCTTCCGTCACATCGGCGAGTTTTCGCACGCGTTCGTCGGCGTGTGTCGCCTTTTCGATGACGACCGCAGACTTGGTGAGATCGAGGGCCGCAAGGACATCGCGAACCTTGCCGAAATTGCGGCCGACCTTGATGATGGCGGCGGATTGGGCGGTGGCGAGTTCCTCGCGCAGGCGCCCCGCGTCGAGGGTGGCGGGCAGTACCTTGAGCACCTCATCGCGAGCCGCCAGTGGCCGGCCGACGGCGGCCGCCGCGGCGGTGAGGGAGGAGACACCGGGAACGACGATGGTTTCGAAATTCTTCGCCAGCCGTGCGAAGATATACATGAAGCTGCCGTAGAAGAACGGATCGCCCTCGCAGAGCATGGCGACGTCGTGGCCGGCGCGGAGATGTCCGGCAATCGCGGCACAGCCCATGTCATAGGCAGCCTGGGCCGGCGCGCGTTGGCTTTGCATGGGGACATCGATGGCGATTTCGATTGCATCCTCCGGAATGAAGGGTTTGGCGATGTTGCGGGCAGTGCTTTCGCCGCCATTGGCGGCAAGATAGACAATGACGGGTGCCGTCGAGACAATGCGCCAGGCCTTGACCGTCAGCAGTTCCGGATCGCCGGGACCAACGCCGAGCCCATAAAGTGTGCCGTTCTTCACCATGGCTTTTGCGCCCGCCATTGCAGCACGGCCATGCGCGGTTGGAGCGCGCGGAACGGCCCGATGTGGGTCAAATTCGATATCTCCATGCGGACAAGATCGCCGCCGAGCTTTTCCTGAAGATCGACGAGATGCAGTTCGCCTTCGAGGGTGACTACATTCACCACCATGTGGCCGCCGGACTTCAGGGCCGCCCAGGCGCTTTCGAAAACGCCGGTATCGCCAAGGCCACCGCCAATGAACACGGCCTCGGGCGCGGGTTGACCGGCGAAGGATGCCGGCGCCACTCCGGCGACGATCTTGAGGCGTGGCGCGCCGAGGCTGTCGGCATTGGCAGCAATCATCTTAAGCCGCTCCGCATTGTTCTCGAAGGCTACTGCCTCGCAACCGCGCGTGGAGCGCATCCATTCGATCGCCACCGAAGCGCAGCCGGCGCCGACGTCCCACAGCAACTGGCCGGGAGCAGGCGCGAGGGCGGATAGGGTGGCCGCCCGCACTTCGCGCTTGGTGAGCTGGCCGTCATGGACGAAGGCTTCATCGGGAAGGCCCGCGAGTCGCGAGAAAATCTTGGCGTCCGGCGACGCGATGCAGGCAATGGCGAGGGTATTGAGATCGGAGAAGTCTTGCCGCGGCGGGCTGTCTGCGGCAAATGATGAGATGCGCTCGCGCGGTCCGTCCATGTTCTCCAGAACGGTGACCGCACTCTTGCCGAAGCCGCGCGCGGCGAGGCGTCGGGCGACTTCGGCGATGGTCGTGGCATCGGCGGTGAGTACGATCAGCCGTGCGCCGGGCTGGATGAAGGGCTCGATATTGGCGGCATCGCGGCCGTGCAGGGTGAGCGTATCGCAGTCGGGAAGCGACCAGCCCAGGCGCGCGGCGGCGAGCGAGAGGGCGGAGAGATGCGGAAGGATGCGCATCTCGGCGAAGGGAATGAATTCGAGCAGCTTGCGGGCCACACCGAAATTGAGCGGATCGCCGGTCGCCAGCACCACAGTGCGGCGCCCCGTCAGCGGCTTGATGAGCTCAACCACAGCGGCGAAGGGCTGCGGCCATTCCTGACGCTCGGCGGCAAGTTTAGGGAGCAATGCCAGAAGCCGGGCCGAGCCCACCACCACCTCCGCGTCCTGGAGGGCCTGGCGCGCGGAAGCCTGGAGGCCGTCATAGCCGTCCTCGCCCATGCCGATGATGGTGAGCCATTTGCTCATGGGTTTTCGCCAGCCAGCGCATTGACGACGGCGGCGGCCATCGCCGAGCCGCCACGGCGCCCGAGCAGGGTTGCATAGGGAATGCCGCGCGGATTGCTGTACAGTTCCTGCTTCGATTCGACGGCACCCACGAAACCGACCGGAAAGGCCGCGATGACGGCGGGGCGGGGGCTTGCCGCATCGATCATCTCGAGAAGGGCGAAAAGCGCAGTGGGCGCATTGCCGATGACGGCAAGCGCACCATCCAGATTCTCCATCCACAGTGCAATTGCGGCGGCCGAACGAGTGGTGAGATTGGCCAGACCCGCTTCCCGGGCGCGCGGATCGTTCAGGGTGCAGATAATCTCTACGCCCTTGGGTAATTGCCTGGCGATGATGCCGTGGCGTACCATCTCGGAATCGACGATGATCGGTTTGCCGGCTCTTAACGCCGCTTGCGCCGTTTCGGCAAAATCCGGCGTGATGCGCAGATCATCGGCGATGTCGGTCATGCCGCAGGAATGGATGATGCGCACCGCTATGTCGCGCGCCGCAGGAGGCAGGCGCGACAAATCCGCCTCGGCACGGATGATCTCGAAAGACCGTGCATAGATGGCTTTCGGATCGCGCAAATAGTCCATTACTGCTTCATGCTTCGGGGGCCCAGCGGATGATCGGCATGGGGATAGGGGGCGTGTGTGTGATGATGATGGCCGTGTCCGTGCGAATGGCCCTTGACCGTCGCCGTGATCGCGGCATCGAGATTGTGGACACTGCTGGCGCCGATGCCTTCGACGTGATGGTGATGGCTTTCCAGGGGCGCACCTACCTCCGCCTCGAAGCCCAGAACCTGGGTGCGGTATTTGCACATCTGGCAATTCATTGCCACGTCGCCCGTCAGAATCTGGTTGAGGCGCTCTTCGAAGGTGGCGATCACCTGCGGATGGTCGTTGAGATAGGGCGCCTTGATGAACTGGATCGCCGGATAGCGCTTCGCGACCACGTCGGTAGCGTCGTAGATGCGCTGCACCAGGATGCCGGTGAACAGGAAATAGGGAAAGACGATGATGTGGCGGTAGCCGAGCTTCGCCGCATGTTCGAGGGCGGGTTCGACCAGCGGGAAGGTGACGCCGGAATAGGCGGTCTCGGCCCAGCCGAAGCCGAAGCCCTCCCACAAAAGCCGGGTGACCTTGGAGACATTGGAATTGGCATCGGGATCGGAGGCGCCGCGGCCGACAACGACAAGCAGCGTTTCGTGCTTCGGCACGTCGCCTGCCGCGGCAGCGAGCGCCTCCTGCACGCGGTCGGCGGCGGCGCGCATCATCTTGGGATCGATGCCAAGCTCCTTGCCGTAATCGATTCTGAGGCCGTTCTGCGCGGCATAGGTATTGAGCACCGAGGGAATGTCGTTCTTGGCATGACCGGCGGCGAACAGCATGCCGGGCACGGCGAGCACGCGCGTCACGCCCTTTGACTTCAGCTCGTCAAGACCGTCGCGGATAATCGGCGTGGCAAATTCGAGATAGCCGTATTCGACCGGATAATGCGGCAGGCGCTTCTTCAGATGCTCGGAGAGAACGGCGAATTCCGTGACCGCATCGGCATCGCGGCTGCCATGGCCGCACAGCATCACACCGATTTTTTCCGTCATGTTCCTGCCTTCCCATGCGCAGCGGCGCCTAGGACCGGCGCGGAAGGCAGCTCCGGCATTGGCCCCGCTTGGGTCGGCCGCACCGGAATTTGCTTTCAGTCCCCTCGGGGGAACGCTGCTGAGGCGTCAGTATTAGGCGAACGCGGGACGCGCAACAAGGCCGGAAACGGCGCTTTAGAACTCGATCCCGGCCTGGGCTTTGACGCCGGAACGGAAGGGGTGCTTGATCAGTTCCATCTCGGTGACGAGATCGGCGATTTCGATCAGCTCTTCCTTGGCATTGCGGCCGGTGACGATCACATGCTTGCCGGCAGGCTTGGCTTTCAGAACCTCCAGCACCTCGGCAAGCGGCAGGTAATCGTAGCGCAACACGAGGTTGAGTTCGTCAAGCATAACCATCTTGTAATCGGGATCGGCGATCAGGCGCTTGGCCTCCTCCCAGGCGGCGCGGGCATGGGCGATGTCGCGCTCCTTGTCCTGGGTTTCCCAGGTGAAGCCTTCGCCCATGGCCTTGATGGTAACGAGCTCGGGAAACTTCTCGAGAATGCTGCGCTCGCC
Source organism: Hyphomicrobiales bacterium (assembly GCA_031370155.1). Lineage (GTDB taxonomy): Bacteria > Pseudomonadota > Alphaproteobacteria > Rhizobiales > Aestuariivirgaceae > Aestuariivirga. The sequence continues at coordinate 4,117 of JANMQB010000589.1, forward strand.
GGTGCCCCAGGCGCCCTTGACGAACTGGATGACGCCCACCTTCATGCCGTGGCCGATCGCCCGGAACACCATGCCGAAGGCAGCGGTAGACTTGCCCTTGCCCTTGCCGGTGTGGACGATGAGCAGGCCCTTTTCGATGGTCTTGCCCGCCATGATCTTGTCGCGGGCGGCTTTCTTCTTGGCCATTTTCTCGTGGTGGCGGGCGTTGTCGTCGTCCTCGGTCATCGGGCAAGCTCCTGGAGGAGATCATAGGCCGAATTGAGCCGCGGCGTCCAAAGGCCGCGCGCGGCGGCCTCCTCGAAGCGCTCGGCGATTTCGCGCAAGGCGGCGGGGTTGTTGGCGGCGATGAAATCCCGCGTTGCGGCATCGGCGAGGAAGGCATCATAAGCGAGATCGAAATGATGGGTCTTCACAGCGCCGGTGGTGGCGGCGAAGGCGAACATGTAGTCGACGGTGGCGGCAATCTCGAAGGCGCCCTTGTAACCGTGGCGCTTGACGCCGGCGATCCATTTCGGATTGACGACGCGGGCGCGCATGACGCGGCCCACTTCCTCCTCCAGGGTGCGGATCACCGGGCGCTCGGGCCGCGAATGGTCATTGTGATAGACGCGCGGGCGCTTGCCGGAAGCCTGCTCGACGGCGGCGCTCATGCCGCCCTCGAACTGGTAGTAATCGTCGGAGTCGAGAAGGTCGTGCTCGCGGTTGTCCTGATTGTGAACGACCGCCTCTATACGCTTCAGCCTTTCGGCAAATGCGCGGGTATCGTTGACGCCGGCCTCGCGCGCGCCATACGCATAAGCGCCCCAGGTGACATAGGCGGCGGCCAGATCGGCACGCTCGCTCCAGATTTTCCCGTCGATCAGGGCCTGCAGGCCCGCGCCATAGGCGCCGGGTTTCGAACCGAAGATGCGGTAGCCCGCCATTTGCCTTGCGTCGCTTTCGGCGATGCCCGCCTCTGCCAGGGCTGCCGCTTCGGCGGCCATGCGGGCGGCGATGGGATTGTCGTCTGCATCCTCGTCGAGGGCACCTACGGCACGGATCGCCTGGTCGAACAATTCGATTTGGGCCGGGAAGGCGTCGCGGAAGAAGCCGGATATCCGCAAGGTGACATCGATGCGCGGGCGGGCGAGCTTTGCCAGCGGCACGATCTCGTAGCCAGTGACACGCCAGCTCGACGGATCCCAGACGGGCTTGACGCCGATCAGCGCCAAGGCCTGGGCGATATCGTCGCCGCCGGTCCGCATGTTGGAGGTGCCCCAGGCGGAAAGGCCAATGGCTTTCGGGTATTGGCCGTAATCCTGAAAGTGTCGGGTGAGCAGGTCTTCGGCCGACTTCCGGCCGAGATTCCAGGCGGTGGGCGTCGGCACGGTGCGATTGTCGAGAGAATAGAAATTGCGGCCGGTGGGGAGCACATCGAGCCGCCCGCGGGTCGGTGCGCCGGAGGGGCCGGGAGCGACGAAACGGCCGTCGAGGCCCCTGAGTAGGGCTTGGATCTCGTTTGGACCGCAGGAGCGGAGTGCCGGGCGGATGATCTGCTCGATGTTCTCTATGACGAGTGCCGTTCTCTTTCCGTCATCCCGGCGCCGGGATGACGAAAGGAGGAGTTGTGCACGGAGTTCCAACCGTTCGACCGTATCGCCGTTCGTGCGCCAGGGATCGGGGCTCACCTCCTGCAATGCTGTTGGCTTCGGGCCGGTCCACGGCTCGGCCATGGCGCAGGTCAGAGGATCGAAGCCGTCGAGGCCGAAATCGGCGGCAAGGGCACGGGTGAGCGACTGGTCGCCGCCTTCACCGAGGCCGCGCGGTACGCGGGTTAGCGCCACCAGCAGATCGGTTTCGAGCCGGCCTTCGGGCGATGAGCCCAGCACATGCAGGCCGTCGCGGATCTGCGCTTCCTTCAGGTCGCACAGATAGGCATCGAGCCTTTGCAGATCGGCGTCGGCATCGCCGGTGAAGCCCGCATCGAGGTCGAGGCGGTGGCTGCGGGTGAGATCGAGAATGTCCTGCTTGAGAGCGGCGAGGCGGCGGCGGTCGAGTCCGGAGGCGAGATAATATTCATCGACCAGCGCCTCGAGGTCCTTGAGGGGCCCGTAGGTTTCGGCGCGAGTCAAAGGCGGCGTCAGGTGATCGATGATGACGGCGGCGGTGCGGCGCTTGGCCTGGGTGCCTTCGCCAGGATCGTTGACGATGAACGGATAGAGCTGGGGCAGGGGACCGAGGGCAGCTTCCGGATAGCACTCCGCCGACAGCGCCGTGGCCTTGCCCGGCAGCCATTCGAGATTGCCATGCTTGCCGTTGTGAATCACCGCATGGGCGCCGAAGACATGGCGCAGCCAGATATAGAAGGCGAGATAGCCGTGCGGCGGCACCAAAGCCGGATCGTGGTAGGTGGATTTGGGATCGATATTGTAGCCGCGGGCGGGCTGGATGGCCACGGCGGCATTGCCATAAAGCGCAACCGGCAGGCGGAAGACGCCATCGGTAAAGAAGGGATCGTGCTCGGGTCCGCCCCAGCGCGCGGTGATCTGTGTACGGATGGATTGCGGAAGAGTGGGGAAATGCTTGTCGTAGTCCGCAAGCGCCAGCATGGGTCCCGGCTTTCGCCGGGATGACGAGAGAAAATGGATCAACTCATTACCAGTCTGCGGATAGTGGCCGACCTCATAGCCCGCGGCCTTCAGCGCATTTAGAATGGCAATGGTGCTCGCCGGCGTGTCATAGCCCACGCCATTGGCGATGCGGCCCTGCTTGTCGGGATAATTGGCGAGTACGATCGCCAGCTTGCGCGCATGGGCGGGGGCGCGGCGCAGGCGCACCCAATTGGCGGTGAGATCGGCCGCGAATGAGACGCGGTCGGCCACCGGCTTGTAGGTGACGATGCGGCACTGGGTCTTTTCATGCCAGAAGGCATCGGCCTTGAAGGAGACGGCGCGCGTCAGGATGCGGCCGTCGAGCTCGGGCAGCACCACATTCATGGCGAGATCGCGGGGACCGAGCCCTTGCGAACTGGCGCGCCAGTTTTGTTCCGAACTTCCGGCCAGGACTACTTGCAGTACCGGGCAATCGAAGTCCGCCAAAGGATCGGCGCCGCTCGCCGAAACGGCGAAAGACGTGGCGTTGAGGATCGCATCCGGGCAGCGGGCGGCAAGGGTGTCGCGGATCAGCGCTGCACTCGTCTCATCCTTGAGGCTTGCAACATAGAGGGCCGTGCAGCCGATGCCGCGTTCGCGCAGCGCCTCGATCAGCGCGTCGATGGGTGCCACCTGGCCGCCTTCGAGCACCGACCGGTAGAAGACGATCGCTGCGGTTGGCTCGCCGTGGCGGGCAGTGTCGCGATAGATGCCGGCCTTCGGTAGGGCTTCGGCCGGGGGCGGCGACTGGCCAGATCCCAGCAGATGGGCGCAATACTTCAGGAAATTACGCGCATTAGCGGCACCGCCCGCTGCCAGATAGTGCCGCAGGCGCTCGCAATCGGCGGCGGGAAGCGTCGATCGCGCCATCAATTGCGGATCGGGATTGGTATCGCCAGGAAGGACTGCGAGCATGATCGCCTCACGCCGCGCCAGGTCTACAATTTCGGCCAGGCCATAGCTCCAATACGCAGCGCCGCCGAGGAGCCGCAGCACGATCAGCTTCGCCTTGAAAAGAGTCTTTTCAACATAGCGATCGACGGAGAGATTGTGCTGCAACTGGAGAAGATTGGCGAGGCGGAGCGCCGGTCCCTCGAAACCGTCGCTGGCGCGGGCCAGCGAAGC
>JANMQB010000590.1:0-3650 GCA_031370155.1 Hyphomicrobiales bacterium
CGCGCGAGGCCAAGAAGCTGTATTTCGACGTGATCCCGCGCGCCGTCGACGAATATGCCCAATTCCAGCAGGCCTATGTCCGGCAGGACGTGAAGGACCGGCTGGTCAATCCGCTCTGGCACATCCATGACGGCAATCCGCCGCCGCCGGAGGAAGGAGCGGTGTCTTTTTCGCTGCTGCTCAATCTCGTGGCGGTCGCCAATACCGAGGACAAATCCGTGCTCTGGGCCTTCCTCCAGCGCCATGCGCCGGCCCTCGATCCCGCGGCTCACTCGCGCCTCGATGCCCTGGTTGGCTATGCGATCCGCTATTTCGCCGATTTCGTCAAGCCGAAGAAGCAATATCGTCCGCCCACGGATGATGAGCGCAAGGCGCTCGAGGATCTGTCGGCGGCGCTGGCTTCGCTCCCCGAGGGCTCATCGCCCGAGGCGATCCAGCAGAAGGTCTATGACGTCGGCCGCCGCGACCCCTACAAGACGGTGCAGAAGGACGGCTCCGCGGGCGTCGGCCAGGGCTGGTTCAATATGCTCTATCAGGTGCTGCTCGGCGAGGAGCGCGGTCCCCGCTTCGGTTCCTTCGCCGCACTTTACGGTCTCGCCAATACCCGGGCGCTGATTGCCAAGGCCCTGAACGGGGAGCTTACTGGCTCGCCCAGATAATCCGTGCCATCCAGTCGATGTCCTTCATGTCGATCGTCTTGGGCTCGTGCTCGGGATTGATCGAGACGAGCTCGACGGTCTTGGCGGTCTGGCGCTGCATCGTCTTGGCCATCACCTGGCCGTCCACGGTCTTGACCGCCACGCGGTCGCCCTTGCGGATGGTGGCCGACGGCGAGACGATGATGACGTCGCCTTCGCGGTAGACCGGCAGCATCGAGTCGCCGGTGATTTCCAGCGCATAGGCATTGCTGTCGGTGACGCCGGGTACGTCTATCTCCTCCCAGCCGGAGCCCACCGGGAAGCCGGAATCGTCGAAGAAGCCACCCTTGCCGGCCTGGGCGAGGCCGAGCAGCGGAATCTGCTTGCGCCGCGGCGGCTGGCCCTTGCGGCCGGTCAGGAGGTCGGAAAATTCCTCGACCGAGGCGCCGGAAGCATCGAGCACCTTGGCGATGCTTTCCGTCGTCGGCCAGCGCGGACGGCCGTCGGGCCCGTGGCGTTTCGACGGATTGAAGGAGGTGGGATCGAGACCGGATTTCTTGGCCAGCCCCGACGCCGAGAAACCATAGCGCTCGGCGATCGTGTCGATGGCTGCCCAAACCTGCTTATGGCTGAACATGACTTGCCTCTCCATGCCGCATATTTTTCACAGCATCTAGGAACCAATACCTCATTTGTCGCGGATTGTCCATAGTTGTGTTGGTGACTATGGTGCCCTCGCACCATGGCAATAGTTTACAAAATAAGTTCCGCAGCGGAATGGGCGGAAGCCAAGCCTCCCCACGTGTTTTCGGACGGAATCGGTCCATGACGCACGCGAGCCTTGGCTTCCGGCTGGTCCGGCCGCTGCTCCATTCCCTCGATGCCGAGACGGCCCATGACCTGACCATCAAGCTCCTCAAGCTCATGCCGCCGGCAGCGGCCCGCCCGCAGATGTCCCATCTTGCCGTTTCCACCCTTGGCCTGAATTTCGCCAATCCGCTGGGTCTCGCGGCGGGCTTCGACAAGAATGCCGAAGTGCCCGATGCCATGCTGGCCCAAGGCTTCGGCTTCGTCGAAGTGGGAACCGTGACGCCGAAGCCGCAATCGGGCAATCCGCGGCCAAGGCTGTTCCGCTTGGCCGAGGACCGCGCTGTCATCAACCGCATGGGCTTCAACAATGATGGCCACGCCGCGGCGCATGCGAGGCTCGCTGCCCGCCGCGGCAGCGGCCTGGTCGGCGTCAATCTCGGCGCCAACAAGGACTCGACCGGCCGCATCGCCGATTATGTGGCGGGGATCGAAGCTTTCTCGGAGGTTGCCGATTATCTCACCGTGAACATCTCCTCGCCCAACACGCCGGGGCTCAGATCCCTGCAGTCGCGGGCCGAACTGCAATCCCTCCTGGCGCGTCTCAACGAGGCGCGGGCGCAACAGACACAACGCCCGCCGATGCTGCTCAAGATCGCTCCCGATCTCCGCGGCGACGAGCTCGAAGATATCGCCCGCTGCTGCGGCGGAGGCGCGGTCGACGGCATCATCGTTTCGAACACCACGATCGCGCGGCCGCCGCTCAAATCCCGCCACGCCCTTGAGCCGGGCGGCCTGTCGGGAGCACCCCTCTTCGAGCTTTCAACCCGCCAGCTCGCCCGTCTCTTTCTCCTGACTGACGGGCGCATTCCCCTGGTCGGGGTGGGCGGCATCGGCGATGCCGAAACAGCTTGGGCGAAAATCCTCGCCGGCGCCACGCTGTTGCAGCTCTATTCGGCGCTCATCTATCGCGGTCCCGGACTGGTGGCGGAGATTCTCGAAGGGCTTTCCGCGAGGCTCAGGCACGAGGGCTCAAACCTTGAATCGGTACGCGGACGCGAAGCACAGGCCGTGGCTCACCAGGGATTGAGCGGCACATAGGTGTTGAAGATTTTCTCCGTCGTGCCGTTGCCCTGCAGGCGGTCGAGGCCATGGTCGAGGGCGGCGCGGATATCGTCGCGGTCCTGGCGCACCAGGAACACCATGCTGCGGCTGAAATAGTCGCGGTCGACATAGGCGCCGGCCAGAAGCTTGCAGCAGCCGCGCGAGGCGCTTCCGGCGATCCAGTAGATGAGCCGCAGCGAATCGCCGAACAGCGCATCGACGCTGCCGGTGCGCAGCGCCTCCTGCGCGTCCGCCTCGCTGTCGAAACTCGTCAGCGTCGAACGCGAGTAGTATTTTTCCAGCCAGGCCGCGTGCGCCGTGCCCTTGACCATGCCGATGCGCTTGCCGCCGAGGCTGCGCACGTCGCCGGCCGATAGCGGGCTTGCGGCGGCAACGGCAAACCGTCCAAGGCTGCGGAAATAGGGCCGCGTCGCCAGCGCCTCCCTGAACAGACCGGGATCGGGCCGCGGACCGGCGACGATGACATCGCCGTCCCGCCGGGCCAGCGCGCCGGCAAGCTCGCCATAGGGACGCATGACCACCTCGCAGCGCAGCTTGATTTCGGCGCAGGCGGCAAGTGCCAAATCTACGGCGAGTCCGGCCGCAGTGCCGGTGGCGGTAGCGAAACTGAAGGGTGGAAAATCGCCGTCCGCCAGAAGCCGCACGGTTTCGGTGGGCGCGATCTGCGGGGCTTTGATCCCCGTCTCCACATGCCGGAAAAGCGGCAGCCTGTAGGTCCCTCCATCCTGCGGCTGTGGCAGCGCTGACGTTGACGCAACCAGAAAGACTGCGACAGCAGCAAAACACAGCCTAGAGGCGGTTGCGCAAGTGACGTTAGGTTGCTTCATCATTTTAAAGCGAAGTAACTCTCAATTGACGCGAGCAACACTTGGCTCTGGTCGAGGCCCATGATGTCCCGTTTCCGCCTCCATATCGCGGCGTTCCGGGCAAAATAGCGGCAGACGGCGAGGATGTCTTGCCCCGATTGCCCGGCTGGGCCATTGCCGAAGCACTCCGCCACTTGCCCGAAGACGAGCTTGAGCAGGCGCTAAGCAGCAGGATCTTGCCGGCCGCCAGCCTGCCCGGCTTGCGCCTGTTTGC
>JANMQB010000605.1:0-7718 GCA_031370155.1 Hyphomicrobiales bacterium
CATCGACTCGGCCGGCGCGGCCAACCTCAACAGCGTATTTACGGTAACCTCCCCGGGCTTCGGCGGGGGCGCCAACGCCGGCATTGCCCGGGTGCTGCTGAAGCCCGCCGAGGAGCGGCCGCAGACCCAGGACGCCGTAGCCACCCGCCTCTCGGCCGGGGTGAAGGGCCTCACCGCCGCCCGCACCTCCGTCAGCCAGGACCAGAGCATCGGCTCGGGCGGGGGCGGCGGGCTGCCCGTGCAGTTCGTGGTCCAGACCCAGGACTTCGAGAAGCTGCGCACGGCCGTGCCCAAGTTTCTCGACGCGGCCCGCCAGGACCCCACGTTTCAGTTCGTGGACGTGAACCTGAAGTTCAACAAGCCCGAGCTGCGGGTGAACATCGACCGGGAAAAGGCCCAGAGCCTGGGCGTGAGCGTGCAGAGCATTGCCCAGACCCTGCAGGCGGGCCTGAGCGGGCAGCGCTTCGGCTACTTCATCCGCAACGGCAAGCAGTACCAGATTATCGGGCAGGTGGCCCGCGAAGACCGCAACCAGCCCCTGGACGTGCGCCTGCTCTCGGTGAAGGCCGCCGACGGCCGCCTCGTACAGCTCGACAACGTGATTCAGCTCAGCGAAAGCAGCACCCCGCCCCAGCTCTACCGCTTCAACCGCTACAACGCCGCCACTTTCTCGGCTTCCCTGGCGCCGGGCAAGACCATCGGCGACGGCATCGCGGCCATGCAGGCCATTGCGGCCAAAACCCTGGACGATACCTACTCCACCGAGCTTTCCGGGGCCTCCCGCGACTTCCAGGACAGCTCCTCCTCGCTGGTGTTTGCCTTCGGGCTGGCCCTGGTGCTGATTTACCTGGTGCTGGCCGCGCAGTTCGAGAGCTTCCGCGACCCGTTCATCATCCTGATCGGCCTGCCGGCCACCGTTTTCGGCGCGCTCCTGGTGCTGTTCGTGCTGGGCGAGGCCAACGGCATGATTGAGAACAATCCGCCGATCAATCTCGGCTCGGGCACGATCAACATCTATACCCAGATCGGCCTGGTCACGCTGATCGGGCTGATCGCCAAGCATGGCATCCTGATGGTGGAATTCGCCAACAAGCTGCAGGAGACGCAAGGTCTCGACAAGCACACGGCGATCAAGGAGGCGGCGGCGATCCGGCTCAGGCCCATCCTGATGACGACGGCGTCGATGGTGATCGGCGTGGTGCCGCTGCTCATCGCCGCCGGGGCCGGCGCCAAGAGCCGCTTCGACATCGGCATCGTCATCGCGGCCGGCTTGACCATCGGCACGTTGTTCACGCTGTTCATCACGCCGGCGATCTACTCGTATGTTGCGCGCGACAGGCGAAAGCTTGTGGCGTCCGAGGCGGCGGCGGTTCCGGCGCTCACAGTGGTGGCGACGAACGATACCGTACCGGCGCGGCGCAAGCCGAGGCGGCAGCAAATGCCGGAAGCCGCGGAGTGATCAACTCAGTCCATTGAGGGCCTTGGCGAGGCGGGCCAGGGCCTTTTCGATGTCCGGCTCGCTGGCGGCGAATGAGAGCCGGACTGAACCGGGTGCGCCGAAGGCGGAGCCGGGCACGGTGGCAACGCCATGCTCGTCGAGCAGCCAGTCGCACAGGCGTTCGGTGGTATCGAGCACATGGTTGCCGGACTTGCGGCCGAGCAGGGCCGAGACATCCGGAAACGCATAGAAGGTCGCTGGGATTGGCGCGATGCGCACGCCCCTGATCTCTGCAAGCCCCGCCAGCACCATGTCGCGCCGCGCCTTGTAGCGCAGGCGCATGGCCTCCACCGCATGGCGCGGGCCTTCGAGGGCCTCGATGGCGGCGCGCTGGACGAACTGATTGGCGCCGGTGGTGATGGTGCTCTGCAGGCGCGTCATCGCTTTGGCGATGGGCTCGGCCGCGGCGGCGTAGCCGAGACGCCAGCCGGTCATGGCGAAGCCCTTGGAGAAGCCGTTGACCGTGATGGTGCGCTCGAGCATGTCAGGTAGCGCGCCGATCGAGCACGTCTCGCCTTCAAACAGGATGTATTCGTAGATCTCATCGGAAAGCACCAGCATGCGGGGATGGGCGCGGACGATTTGGGCGATGGCCTCCAATTCGGCGCGCGTCCACACCGCACCCGTGGGATTGCACGGCGAATTGAGTATCAGGAGCTTGGTTTGCGGCGTCACCGCGACGGCAATGCGGGCGGCGGGGACTTTGTAGTTCTCGTCGACCGATGCCTGCAGAACCACGGGCGTGCCACCGGCGAAGCGCACGGTGATCTCATAGGAGACCCAGAAGGGCGCCAGCATGATCACTTCGTCGCCGGGCTCGATCAAAGAGAGGACGGCATTGGCGATCGCCTGCTTGGCGCCATTGGTTATGACGATTCCGGCAGGAGCATAGGCAAGGCCGTTCTCGGCCTTGAGTTTCCGCGCCACGGCGGCGCGCAGTTCCGGAATGCCGGGGACCGGTGAATAGTGAGTGAAGCCCGCCGCCATGGCGGCGGTGGCGGCGCGCTGGATATTCTCAGGCGTATCGAAATCGGGCTCGCCGACGGCGAGGCTCACGACGTCATGGCCCTTGGCTTTCAGTTCGCGCGATGTCCGCGCCATGCGGATAATGGCGCCTTCATCGGCAATGCCCGAGCGGGCGGCGAGGGCGGGAGCGAAGCGGTTCATGGGCGGGCTCTATAGTATGGCGGGCTTGCCGCGTCGAGGCGGGGCAGGCATACAGCACTGCATGGTCAAGAATCGCATGGTGATTTGCGTATGCGTGCTGGCGTTGGCGGTCGGCTGCTCGTCGGGCAAGCAATTCCGCGTCACCGGCGGGCCGGCGGTGCAGACAAAATCTCGTTCGGAGCCCATCTTCTACAACGGCAAGACCTACCGGCTCGATTATGCATATGCCAAGGACCGGCGCGCCTTCGACGTGCGGGTGTCGGGAATGAGCGGGTCGCAGGAGAAGGACGCGATCGCGGTCGCCACTTCGTCGCTCCGCTATTTCGCCTGCATCGACGGCCAGCAGGGACAATTGATCGGCACACCCGCCTATGACGGCGGCGTGTGGATCCTGCAGGCGCAATGCGTTTGAGTTAGTTTTCTGAGACGAGCCTGAAGCCGATATTGGCCGGCGGCACGCCGGCGGCGCAGCCGCCGTAAGCTGGATCGCGCACGAAGACCGACATGTTGGTTTCATGGGCGCCCTCGACCACGAAGGCGGGACAGGTGGCTGCATCGAAGCCCGTGACTGCGCAAGTCGATGTCCACTCCCAGACATTTCCGCCAAGATCGGCGATGCCCAAACTGACCGCACCGAAATACCCGGCGGGCTCGACCTTGGCCGCGACCTGTTGCATGGAGCCATAGTCGGCGGCCCAGGCAAGACGCGGATCGGTAAACAGTTTGACGCGTTTGGGACGCGGGATTTCAGCGGCGATCTCGCACCATTCGGCCGCGGTCGGCAGGCGGTAGGTCTTGCCCGATTTCCCGTTCAGCCAACCGATGAATTCCTCGACATCGAGACGGTTGACGCCGGTCACTGGAAAGGATTTGCCGGCCGCCGGCATGCCGGGGCGAGGCAGAAAGGCGCAGCCGCCATCGGCATGGCATTGCCGCCACTGACTCCAGCTCACTTCGTATCGTGCCACCGAGAGCGTGTGACCGCCGGCGTGTTCGACATTCACCATGTCGATTTCCCGCGGAGGCTCCGTGAGGCCGCCGAAAATGGCGAGGCCCGAAAGCCCCGCCAGCGCGGCGAATGCCGCCAGCTTGGCCCCAGCAAGCGCGAACATGATCTTAGATGGTGATCGGGCCCGGCTTGGCAATTTGGGCCATCAAGTCGTCGTTCCACTCGCCATCGACCATGACGTGCGCGGCGGCACCCAGCAACACGGCCTCGATGAGGTTGTGGTTCACATAGGCATAGAGGCCGGGCTGTAAGAACGTGTAGACCATGGCGCCCGCCGATCCGCCGCGGATGAACCAGGTTTCGAGATTGGTGTCGGGCTTATCGTTGAAAGAGCCGCCTTCCCAGACAAGATCGCCGTGTCCGCCGATCAGGTGCGGGCGGCTGTCGCGATTGGCCTGGGCATGAATGAACAGCACGGTCTCGCCGACCGCGGCCTTCATCGCATTGTCGCCGGTGAGGGCGCCCACCTTGCCATTAAACACCACATGGGTGGGGGTCAGGGTGCGCATGACATCGAGCGCCTCGCTCAAGTTTTCGCCCGCCATCTCGTACTTCTTGTAGTTTCCTTCGGCATCGCGCGGGATGTAGTAGTCCTGCTCGCCGATGAAATAGGCGCGGTCGTACTTGAGGGGCTTGCCGGCCGCGTCCTTGAGGCCGTCGCGCGGCAGCACCATGACGGCGCCGTTCATGCCGTGGACGACATGGTAGGGGATCATCACGTCGCCGGGGGCGCAATGATAGACGAAGACGCCGGGCTTGGTGGCCTTCCAGCGCAGCACCGCCTGCTCGCCGGGCATCACCTTGGTCAGCGCACCGCCGCCCAGGGCGCCGGTGGAGGAATGAAAGTCGATGTTGTGCTCCAACACGTTGGCGGGGAGATTCTTCAGCGTCAACTCGACATAGTCGCCTTCGTGCACGACAATCATCGGACCCGGCACCGAGCCGTTGTAGGCCATGGCCCAGACCTCGGTTCCGTCGTTGTCGATCTGCATCCTCTTTTCTTCGATGTTGAAGGTCACCTCGACGATCTTCGGGCCGCCGGATGCCACTTGCTCGTGCTCAGGCAGGAAGGGCGGGGCCACCATCTTCTGCTTGACGCGCGGCAGGGAGGAAATGTCGGTGGCGGCCGTTTTGACCAGGAGGCTGGGGGCGGCGGCTTGAGTGTGCATCGTTCCGGCGAAGGCCGGGCCGGCAATGGTCGAGGCCGAGGCAATGCCCATGGCCTGCAGCAAGCTGCGGCGGCTGGCGGCGAATTCTTGAGTTTTCCTGAGGGTCATCGTCGTTCTCCATCAAATATGGCTGTCAACTACACGTCTGGCTGACGGCGGCATTTGACGGAGATCAATTTTGACCGGAAATCTGCCTTTCCCAGTTAACGCGCAAAATCCCATAAACCGCATCGTCCGCCCATTCGCCCTTGAACCATTCGCTCTGCAGGAAGTGGCCCTCCTTGCGGAAGCCCGCCTTTTCCAGAACCCGGCAGGAGGCGGCGTTGCGCGGATCGACCGAGGCGGCGATGCGGTGCAGAGCGAAGGTGGAGAAAGCATAGGCGAGAAGTGCGGTGAGCGCTTCGGTGGCATAGCCCAGGTGCCAGTGGGCGCGAGCGATGGTGTAGCCCACCTGGGCGAGGCGGTTGTCTGCCTCCATGATGCGCAGGCCGCAGTCGCCGATGAAGCCGCCGGTGTCGCGGTGCTCAAGGGCAAACTGGAACCAGCCGGGGTCGCCGGGTTTGCGGGGACCTACCCAAGCGAGAAAGTCGCGGCCCTCCGCCGGGGTGAAGTTCTCCCAGGACTGAAGGGCCGCCACCTCCGGATCGGCGCGCATCGCCATCAAGTGTTCCAAATCGCGCTCCTCGAAGCGGCGAGCGACGAGGCGGGGGCTGGCGAAGAAGACGGCGATCACCCGAATCTCCGGTCGAGCCAGTCGCGGGTGCGGAAGTAGCGGCCGATCCACGGCAGGAACCAGGTGGAGCCGCTGTAAAGCGGATGACCGGGGAATTCCGGCCGGTCGAAGGCACAGACGCGATTGACGCGGCCGGCGATCTTGCGCGCCGTCTGGTGGCCGAGATAGCTCATCATGGCGATGCCCGAGCCGTTGCAGCCCAGAGCATAGTGGAGATTGTCGAATTTGCCCATGTGCGGCAGCTCGTCGAGGGTGAAGGCGACATTGCCGGTCCAGGCATGGGTGATTTTGGCGCCGCGCAATTGCGGGAAGCGGTCAGTCATGAAGCGGTGCAGGATCGAGGCGGTTTCGACCGGATCGGTGTGGCCGAATTTGGCGCGGCCGCCGAAGATCAAGCGGCGGCCATCGGGCGACATGCGATAATAGGTCAGCACGCGGCGGGTGTCGGCGATCGAACGGTTCTTGGGGCTGATCGAGGCGGCGAGAGCGGGATCGAGCTCCTCGGTGGCGATGATGTAGGAGCCGACCGGCACGACGCGGCGCTTGAACTGCGGCGTCACATCGCCGGTGTAGCCGTTGGTGGCGATGATGACGTCGCCCGCTTGAATGATTCCGCGCGGGGTCTCGACCCGCCAGCCGGTGCCCGATTGGGTGAGCCTGGTCACCGGTGTTTGCGAGGCGACGGCGATGCCGCGCTTCAGGCAGAGGTCGAGCAGGCCCTTGAAATAAAGCGCCGGGTGAAGATGGGCGGCGCGGCCCACCACCATGCCGCCGCGATAATAGTCGGAGCCGATTTCCTCGCGCTGGCGCTCGGGCGGCACGATGAAGGCTTCGGACTTGGCGTAGGCGTTCAGCGTCTCGACCTTCTTCGCCATGGCCTCGAAGTGACTCTTGCACCAGGCGCCGAGGAAATAGCCGGCCTTCGTCCAGTGGCAGGCGATGTTCTGGCGAGCGATCAGCGCCTCGATATGGCTGAAGGCTTCGGCCGCATCGGCGAGGAAGGGAGCGGCCTCCGTCGGCGCCATGGCCCTGGCCATATAGCGCTTGCCGACATTGACGCCGCCCGAGACCACGCCGCCATTGCGGGTCGAGCCGCCGAAGCCCGGCTCATGGGCATCGAGCACGATGCAGTCGAGGCCCTGGGCGTTGAGTTCGAGGGCGGCCGAGAGCCCGGCATAGCCGGCGCCGGCGACGGCGACGCGGACTTCGCGCGGAAGGGCTGCTTCCGGCAGCGGCTTCGGCTCGTGATCCTCCCACCAGAAGGGGCGGGGCTTGAAATCGGGGTGGAAGATGACGGAAGGCATTTCGCACTATGTCATTGCCGGGCTTGTCCCGGCAACCCATCGTGCAACATGAGTGCGAAGCCTGTCTTGCGGCACCATGGGTCCCCGGAACAAGTCCAGGGATGACAAAGGAGTTGGGTTTTGATAGCGTGATTGACAGCTGAAGTCGGCAGGCAGTCAGCCTAATCGGTGTGTGCCACTCTGAACGCAAACAGAAGGAGCGACACATGAAATTCGGCTATTTCTCCGACACCAACAACCGCTTCCTCGCCAAGCCCTACAAGCAGGTGCTCGACGAACAGATCGCGGTGGCGCAGTATTGCGACGCCCAAGGCTGGGACTCGGTGTGGTACACGGAACACCATTTCGGCCATGAGGGCTTCGAGGTCTGCCCCAATCCGGTGCTGATGTCGTCGTGGACGGCGGCGCACACCAAGCGCATCCGCGTCGGCCAGGCGGCCAACATAATCACCTTCTGGCATCCCCTGCGCTTCGCCGAGGACCTCGCCATGCTCGACCACATGTCGGGCGGGCGGGTCGAGTGCGCGGTGGGCCGCGGGCTTTACGGGCGCGAGGCGCTGCAGCTCAACAAGATGGCGGATACGCGCAACCCGGCGCAGAATTTCCGTATCTTCGCCGAGAGCCTCGAGGTGATCCGCCGAGCCTGGGCCAACGAACATTTCGAATATCAGGGCGAGTTCTTCCACTATCCGGATCCGAAATTCGTCTGGGACCATGCCATGTCACCGAAGTCGCCGGAATACCAGGACATGACGACGCTGGAACTGAAAAAACTGGCGCTGGTGCCGCGCCCCCTGCAGCAGCCCTTGCCGCCGATGCATCAGGTGGTCGACGGCCA
>JANMQB010000116.1:0-1643 GCA_031370155.1 Hyphomicrobiales bacterium
CTCACCCGCACCGCCTTGCCGCGCCGCGCCGGTATTGTCTGTCGCGTTCCCATGTGGTCACCTGCTTTTTGAGTGGATCAGGTTAGCACGGGAGCGGTCATGGTGGACAAGCAGGATCGGCTGGAAATCAACAAGCGCAATGCCATGGCCTTCTACGATCTGATGTTCAACCGCTGCAAGCCGGCTGAGGCCATGGCCCTTTATGGCGGCGGCGTTTACATCCAGCACAATGCCGAAGTCGCCGACAGCAAGGACGCCTTCGTCGAATTCTTCACGCGCATGGCCGCGGAATATCCGGGCAAGCGCGTCGAGTTCAAGCGGGCGATCGCCGAGGGCGACTTTGTGGTTCTGCATTGCCGCCAGACCTGGCCCGGCCTGCCCGACTATGCCGGCATCGATATTTTCCGGTTCGACGGCGACGGCAAGATCGTCGAACACTGGGACGTCCTCCAGACCGTGCCGGACAAACTCGCTCACCATAACGGAATGTTCTGAAAGCCAATGCAGCCATGAAGAAAGACCCGCGTTTCCAGCCCGTCGATGCCACCGTGACACCCCGCTTCGCCGGCATCGCCACCTTCATGCGCACCCAGCGCCATGACATTTCGGACGAACTTGACGTGGCGCTGGTCGGCGTACCCTTCGACATCGGCGTCAATTACCGCTCGGGTGCGAGGCAGGGTCCCGCCGCGGTGCGCGAGGCCTCGCGCCTGATCCGCCGGGTGCATTCAACCTCCGGCATCGCGCCCTACGATATCTGCAATGTCGCCGATGTCGGCGATGCCCCCGTGAACCCCATCGATTTCGCCAGGTCGATCGCCATGATCGAGGCCTTCTTCAAGCGCGTCCATGCGGCGGGTGCCTTGCCCATCTCGATCGGCGGCGATCACACCGTGCCGCTGCCGATCCTGCGCGCCATCGCCAAGGGCTCTCCCGTCGGCATCGTGCAGATCGACAGCCACGCCGATACCCTCGACACGCTCGCCGACACCAAGATCAACCATGCGACCACATTCCGCCGCGGCGTCGAGGAGGGGCTGATCGATCCCAGGCGTGTCATTCAGATCGGCCTGCGCGGCTCGCGCTTCTCGCCCGACGACATCAAATGGGGCGAGGACAAGGGCTTCACCTGCATCACCATCGACAAATATGAAGACATGGGCCGCGCCAGGGTGATCGAGGAGGTGGGCCGCGTCACCGGGGCAGGGCCCACCTATATCACCATCGATATCGACGGCATCGATCCCGCCTGGGCGCCGGGCACGGGCGTGCCGGAAATCGGCGGCCTCACCCCCCGCGATGCGCAAGTCATCATCCGTTCCCTGCAAGGCAAGCATCTGGTGGGCGGCGATATCTGCGAGGTGGCCCCCTGCTACGACCCGACCGGCATCACGGCGGTGACCGCCGCCAATCTCATGTGGGAAATGCTCTGCGTCATCGCCGATTCGAAGGCGCGGCGGAGTTGATTGCCCGGGCTGCCATCGGCTGCTAGAAGCGCCGCCAAAGCCCGCACCGGATCGCCCGCCCCATGGATGAGAAGACCCCGAAGACCGACCGCTACCGCGATACCGTTTTCCTGCCGAAAACCGAATTCGGCATGAAGGCGGGGCTGCCGCGGATGGAGCCGGAGCTGCTCAAGCGCT
>JANMQB010000069.1:0-8086 GCA_031370155.1 Hyphomicrobiales bacterium
CCTCGGCGGCCACTTCCGCGGCCTGTTCTTCCTTTTCGAAGAGCGCTTCGGCGGCGGCGCGGACTTCGGCGCGTTCGGAAACCTGGCCGGTCAGTTTTTCGCCGCGCGCCTGGGCGGCGGCCTCGTCGGCCGAGCGGGCGACGTTGATGGTCACCTTGACCTCGACTTCCGGATGCGGCGCCACCGTCACCGTATAGATGCCGATGGTCTTGATCGGCAAATCGAGCAGCACATGCGAGCGCTCGACCGCAACACCCGAGGCGGAAGCGGCTTCGGCGATGTCGCGGGGGCTGACCGAGCCGTAGAGCTGGCCCGATTCGCCCGCCTGGCGGATGATCGTGAAGCTCTTGCCGTCGAGGCCCTGGGCTTCGGCTTCGGCGCCCTGGCGGCGCTCGGCGTTCTTGGCTTCAAGCACGGCGCGGTCGCGCTCGAACTTGGCGCGGTTGGCATCGGTGGCGCGCAGCGCCTTGCCGCGGCGCAGCAGGAAATTGCGGGCATAGCCGTCCTTGACCTTGACCACCTGGCCCAGGCTGCCGAGCTTGGCGACGCGTTCGAGAAGAATGACTTCCATGACGCTCACTCCTTATCTCAGCACGAAGGGCAGGAGGCCGAGGAAGCGGGCGCGCTTGATGGCCTGGGCCAGCAGACGCTGCTTCTTGGCCGAGACCGCGGTGATGCGGCTCGGCACGATTTTGCCGCGCTCGGAGATGTAGCGCATCAGCAGGCGGGTGTCCTTGTAGTCGATGGCCGGCGCCTTGTCGCCGGTGAACGGGCAGCTCTTGCGTCTGCGGAAGAAGGGACGGCGGGCGGGTTGACCGGTGGTCATCGGCTTGCCTCCCCTGTGGATACTGGCGCCTCGACGGCATCGTCACGGCGCGGACGGCCGCCACGGTCGCCGCCACCGCCACGATCGCCGCCGCCTCCGAAGCCGCGGCCACCGCCGCCGCCGAAGCCACGGCCGCCACCGCCGCCGAAGCCAAAGCCGCGGTCGTCGCCGAAGCTGCGCTCGTCGCGTTCCTCGCGGCGGCGCATCTGGGCCGAGGGACCTTCCTCGAGCTTTTCGACCTTGACGGTCATGAAGCGGATGACGTCCTCGTTGATCGACATCTGCCGCTCCATCTCGGCCACCGCCGCGGCGGGGCTGTCGAGGTTCATCAGCGTGTAGTGGGCCTTGCGGTTCTTCTTGATGCGGAAGGAGAGCGATTTCACGCCCCAATATTCGGTGCGGCCGACGGTGCCGCCGCCGGCGGTTATGACCGACTTGAATTGCTCGGTCAGGGCATCGACCTGGGTGTTCGATGCATCCTGACGGGCCAAAAATACGTGCTCGTAAAGAGCCATGCGGGATTTGCCTTTCGTTCGCGTTTTCGTGGCCTCGAGACATCCGGCGCAGAGCCTCTCTCGAACCTGGTTGAAAGGCTCGAAAGACCGGTCGACGAAAGAGCGGAGACACGGGAAGCCGGGGTTTAGCCCCTATCTGGCGGACCAGACCTTCCGTTCAGCCCCCAGCCGGGTGCCAAAAGGCGAGGGGTGTATGGAGGATGTGGGGGGAGAAGGCAAGGGGGAGGTCTTGATTTCCGGATACCCATCCCTTGTAGGCCACTCACTGCCATGAGAGGAATGACGGCTGGGTTCGGGTGGAAAGAAATGATGAAGGTCCGCGAAGTCATTGCCATGCTTGAGGGCGATGAATGGCATCTGGTTGCAACGCGCGGCAGCCACAGGCAATATAAGCACCCAAGGAAGCCCGGCCGGGTGACGGTGGCAGGTAAGCCGGGCGAGGATGTGGCGCCTGGAACATTGAACAGCATTCTGAAGCAGGCCGGACTGAAGGAGACCCATTGATGCGCTACGCTATCGTGATCGAGAAGGCCAATGGCAACTACTCGGCTTACGTCCCCGACCTGCCGGGCTGCATCGCCACGGCCGCAACCATTCGTGAAGTCGAAGACGAAATCCGCGACGCCATCCGCTTTCACATCGATGGCCTGAAGGAAGACGGCATCGCCGTTCCCGCGCCGACCAGCATTGCGGAATATGTGGAGGCTTAACCGTCTCGCTTATTGGGGATTAGGCGGGAACTCACTGTGCCGCCGCGCCGGATTCCGACTGCAGCGTCACTGCAATTCGCCAGGGAGATATGCAAGACTGCTTTCTGGTCATCATATTTACAATGGTTCGTCCCGTTCCATCACCTGACGCAAAGCTCTGCCCTTAGGATAGTGCGGGCTCTCGATATCTAATTTTTTCTGCATGTCGCTGAAGAAATTTTCGAATCCCGCCAAGAACTCGGCATAAACATTGAGCGGCGGCGGCAGATTTTCGGCGAGGACGCCGACATTGGCGAAAAGACTTCCGAATGCCAGGGCGGCACGTTGTGGGTTCTGGCTTATGGATCCTGGGTCGATCTCCTTCCAGGCCAGGTAGATACCTACAACGGCCTTGTAGTTCGAATGGATCTTCAGACCGGTATTGATGTGGCCGGCAATGTCGTCCAGCGCGTCGGCCCCGCCTTCCAATGCCTCCGCTGCTTTCTGATCGCCGATGAATGCGGCTGTCGTCCGCGCGGCACTTGCGGAGCGCTCCAAGGTTTCGGCCAGCTTCTTAGGAGAATTCATGGCGAGCGCGATTTCAAAAATCGGCACTGGCTCGAAAATCTTGTCAATGATGCCGCCCACAGCAACCTCCCTCAGCGCTCTCTCCTACAATCGCGCGCGAAACGCCGCTGTGTCAATCCGGTGTTCGTGGACAATACAAATGAGACGGATTGGCGTCAGTTTCGGTGACGGAATTCACCCGAGCCAACCCGCCGGGACATCAAGCGCACCGGCGAGTCTTGCCAGTGTTTCCGGCATTCCGGTCTTGCCGCGGTTTTCGATTTCGCTGATGTAGCCCTGATCGATGCCGGAGCGTTTGGCGAGTTCGGCCTGGGTGAGGCCGCGCCAGGTGCGCAAGGCCTTCAGGCATGAGTCTCCGGCGAGGATTGCCGCCGAGACGGACTCGGGCAATGGCGCCTCGGCGCGGGCCTCGGCCGCGACGACCAGGGTCATGCGGTCTTCGGCGTCTTCATCTCCGGCGCGGGCCAGCAGCGCGTCATGGTCGCGGCGGCCGGCCATGTGGAAATGTCCTAAGCCGCCCTGGCCTCGGGCTGGGCGCGGCTCATGGCGACCGGCTGCTCGGCGATCACATGGTCGATCATCGCCTGCCATTCCTCGGGGAGGTAGCCCCAATCGGGGTGGCCGGGCAGCGCCGCTTCCAGCATGTCGAGGGTGGGGGTGCGGAGTGCGGCCAAAGCGGCGCGGGCGGCGGGGAGGCAGGTGCTCCAGTCGTCGCTGTCGCGGCTGGCGGCGATGGCGCGGGCCACCTGCTCGATCATGGTGGTGTCGGTCATGGTGCAACCTCCGGAGTGGCATCGAACACACGCGGGTACTGACCGGAACGGGAAATCGAAGCTGATTCCCCATAATACTCCCGGTTGCATCGTCTCGCAAGAGCCCGCGACTTGACAGCATTGCTAGCAATGCTTACATTGCTGTCATGGCCACCATCACCATCCGCAATCTCGACGAAGACACCAAGCGCCGGCTGCGCATCCGGGCGGCCGAGAACGGCCGCTCCATGGAGGAGGAGGCGCGCGACGTGCTGGCTAGGGCCGTCGAGCTGCCGGCAGGCGGCGAAAGGCTGGGTCAGGCGATCCGTTCGCTCTTCGAGCCGCTCGGCGGCGCCGAACTTGAGCCTCTGCCCTTTGCGCCGCTGGGGCCGCCGCCCGATCTCGACCGGTGATCGTCCTCGATACCAATGTGATCTCGGAGTTGATGCGGCCGGCGCCCGACCGCAAGGTGCTGAACTGGGCCTTCGCCACCGACCTCGGCAGCCTGTGGACGACGGCCGTCAGCGAAGCCGAAATCTTGGCCGGCATCGCCCTCATGGACGACGGCAAGCGGCGGCGCGAACTCGAAACCGCCGCCACGGCCCTGTTCGGGACGAAATTCGCCGGCCGCGTCCTGCCTTTCGACAGCGGGGCGGCGAAATGTTTCGCGGCGGTGGTCAGGACCCGCGGCCGTCTCGGGCGGCCGATCAAGGTGCCGGATGCGATGATCGCCGCCATATGCATCGCCCGGGAAGCCACGATCGTGACCCGCGATACCGGCGGGTTCGACAACCTCGGCCTCGAGGTAATCAATCCGTGGACGGACTGACCGCTACTTGCGCTTGCCCACCGTCACCCAGTATTCGCGCGGCACGCAGATGCCGAGCTCGGTCGGGAAGCCGTCATGGAAGGCGATGAAATCGCGCTTGAGTTCGGCCCGGCGCGTCTCGTCGAGCGATGCGGCGAGCGCCTTGGTCGGGCCGTAGCCGGTCGAGAAGGTGATCCATGCCGCCTCGCCGCTCGGCTCGCGGTAATGGGACACGCCCTTCTCGAACTTCAGATCGTATGCGCCGCCGAGCAATTCGCGAATGCGCTCGGTCTTGCCCCATTCGAACGGCGAGGCAGGCGCCGGCACCGGCGGCGGCGGCATATAGGGCTTCATCACCTGGAACATCTTGAACAGATTGCTGTCCGACAGCCAGGTGGTGAGCGCGATGCGTCCGCCCTTGCGGCAGACGCGGGCGAGCTCCGCCGCGGCGGCCTCCTGGCGGCTCGCGAACATGATGCCGCAGGTCGAGATCACCGCATCGAAGGCGCCGTCGGCAAAGGGCAGGCTTTCGGCGTCGCCCACCAGGTAATCGATGGCGAGACCTTCGGCCTTGGCACGCGCGGTGGCGGCGGCGACCAGATCGGCGGCGATATCTACGCCCGTCACCTTGGCGCCGCGGCGGGCAAGCGAGCGCGATGTCCAGCCGGTGCCGGTCGCCAGGTCGAGAATTTTCTCGCCGGGCCTCGGCATGAGACGGCGCACGCAATGCTCGATTGAATCGGCGATGCCCTGGCTGATCTCGTCATAGAGTGCGCCGCCGGAACTCCATACCGCCGCGGGCTTCTGGTTGTGGGCTTGGATAGCAGCGCTCATCTTGGTCTCCCCTTCCGGATTGCAACACAGCAACGTCCTATCACGATTTCGCGGCGGCGCCCGGAGATTATGAACCGGATGTTCAGCCCTTCGCCTTCGCCATCTGCTCGACAAAGCGCTCGAACAGATAATGACTGTCCTGGGGGCCGGGCGAGGCTTCCGGGTGATACTGCACCGAGAACACCGGCCTGCCCTCGAGCGCGATGCCGGCGTTCGATCCGTCGAAGAGCGAGATATGAGTTTCGACGACGCCTTTGGGCAGGCTGGCGCGCTCCACCGCGAAGCCGTGATTCATCGAAGTGATCTCGACCTTGCCGGTGGTGAAGTCCTTGACCGGATGATTGGCGCCGTGATGGCCCTGGTGCATCTTGACCGTCCTGCCGCCAAGTGCGATCGCCAGCATCTGGTGGCCGAGGCAGATGCCGAAGACCGGCTTGCCGCTCGCCACCAGCTTGCGGATTTCCGGCACCGCGTATTCGCCGGTCGCCGCCGGATCGCCCGGCCCGTTCGACAGAAACACGCCGTCGGGCCGCATCGCCAGAATGTCCTCGGCCGCGGTCGCCGCCGGCACCACGGTCACATCGCAGCCGGCACTGGTCAGACAACGGAGGATATTGCGCTTGAGGCCGTAATCGACGGCGACGACCTTGTACTTGCCGCCCTCGGCGCGGGTGTAGCCCGTCTCCCAGTCCCACAGCTTCTCGTCCCAATGCAGGCGCTGGGTAAGGGAGACGTCCTTGGCGAGATCCATGCCGGCGATGGCCGGCCAATCGGCGGCCATTTTCTTGAGCTTGCCGACATCGAATTTGCCCTTGGCATTATGCGCGATGACGCCGTTGGGCATGCCGTGCTCGCGGATACGGCTGGTCAGGGCGCGCGTGTCGATGCCGGATAGCCCGACGATGCCGCGCGCCTTCAGCCATTTGTCGAAATGCCGCTGCGAGCGGTAATTGGCGGGCTCGGTTATGGCCGCCTTGACGATGCAGCCGGCGACGCCGGCCGAGGCCGCGAGATTGGTGGTCTCGATATCCTCGTCATTGGTGCCGGTATTGCCGATATGGGGGAAGGTGAAGGTGACGATCTGCCCGGCATAGGAGGGATCGGTCAGCACTTCCTGATATCCGGTCATGGCGGTGTTGAAGCAGACCTCGCCCACCGCCTCGCCCTCGGCGCCGAACCCCTGACCTTCAATGACCGTGCCATCGGCCAGAACCACAAGCCCGGTTACGCGCGGCGCCTCCCAGTCGCCGAAGACGGCGCGCGCGCGGGACTTGGCCTTGCGAGGCTTCTTTGGCGGGGGCATCGGGGGAACTCCGGGAATTTGCGGTTGGTTAGGGGAGGCGGCCTCCGCCGTCAAGGTTGCGGCTCTCGGCAAATCCGCCTAATGAGCGCCTTTCCACGATTTTCAAAGGATGCCGCCGATGAGTCTCCGGGCCCAGATCAACGACGCGCTGAAGCAAGCGATGAAGGCGGGCGACAAGCGCCGCATCTCGACGCTGCGGCTGATGAATGCGGCCATCAAGGACAAGGACATCTTGAGCCGCACCGAAGGCCACGCCTCGGCACTCACCCCCGATGCGGGGCTCATCGATCTCTTCGCCAAGATGGTCAAGCAGCGCCAGGAAAGCACCGCCGCCTACGAGCAGGGCGGAAGACCGGAACTCGCCCAGGCCGAGCGCGAGGAGATCGTCATCATCCAGTCCTACATGCCGAAGCAGCTTTCCGACGACGACGCCAGGGCGGCCATCGCCGCCGTCATCAAGGTGGTGGGGGCCGCGAGCGTCAAGGACATGGGCAAGGTCATGGCCGAGCTCAAGGCCAAACATGCCGGCCAGATGGACATGGCCAAGGCGGGGGCGATCGTTAAGGGGCTGCTGGGGTAACCAAAAATCTCTCCATGGTCGGGCTTGACCCGACCATGGAGAGTATGGGAATCACACGATCTTCGTCTGCACCTTGACCGTCTTCCTGATCGCCCAGGAATAGGGGCAGACGACATGCGCCTTCTTGGCGAGCGATGCGGCCTTCGCCTTGGGAACGCCCGGCAGATTCACGTCGAGCTGCACGGCAATGCCGAAGCCCTTCTTGTCCTTGCGGGCGCCGAAAGTGACATGGGCGGTGACGCTTGCATCGGCGGCGATCGCCACCGGCTTCTTCTCCTTGGCGGCCACAAATTTGATGGCGCCGAGATAGCAGGTCGAATAGCCCACCGCGAAAAGCTGATCCGGATTGACGCCGTCATCCTTGCCGCCGAGTTCCTTGGGCGTGCCGATCTTGAGATCGAGCATGCCGTCGGCGGTCCTGCTCTGGCCGTTGCCGCGGCCGCCGGTCGATGTGGCAACCGCCGTGTAGAGTTTCTTCATCGCTTCCTCCCCGATGGAACGCTCACGATGTCACGCGGTCTTGCGACTCGCAAGGGCCACGCCGAGGGCCGCGAGTGCAAAGCCCAGCCAGCCGAGCGGCGGCATGACTTCGCCCAAGAGCGGCCAGGCGATGACGGCGGATAGGGGCGGCACCAGATAGAAGAGCGAGGAGACGCGGGCGACCTCGCCCGCCCGGATCATGGCGAGCAGCAGGGTCATGGCGATGATGGAATTGGCGACCACCAGATAAAGCCAGGCGGCGACGAATTCGGCGTTCCAGGTGAAGGCGAAAGTCTCGAAGGCCAGCGCCAGGGGAAGCGTTCCCACGAGGC
Organism: Hyphomicrobiales bacterium; assembly: GCA_031370155.1. Classification (GTDB taxonomy): domain Bacteria; phylum Pseudomonadota; class Alphaproteobacteria; order Rhizobiales; family Aestuariivirgaceae; genus Aestuariivirga. Next base: position 7,708 of record JANMQB010000069.1, read on the forward strand.
CCGCCAGATATTGCACGCCGTTCGACACCACGGGGTGATGGTTGCGGCCGAAACGCTTCTCCCACAGGGTTCCAGCGGTGATGCCGAGAAGCGCGCCCACAGCCGCGACGACGCCCATGGTATTTTCGGCGGCCACCGCGGAGCGCGAGACGATGACGGTGGCCGCGCCCGCCAGCCCGAGCGCCAGCCCGATCCAGCGCAGCGGGCTCACCCGCTCACGGGCGAAATGCGGCGCGATCAGTCCCACCAGAATGGGCTGCAGGCAGACGATGATGGCGACGCCGCCCGCCGAGACGCCGGATTTGAAGGCGATATAGCACAGGCCGAAATACACCGCCTGAATGAGAAAGCCGACGATAAACAGGTGCCCCCATTCCAT
>JANMQB010000104.1:0-6273 GCA_031370155.1 Hyphomicrobiales bacterium
CACTTTTCGCGCCGCGTTCAAGCCGGCCACCAGGCCTTGGGCTGCCGCTTCTTCATAACCGGTCGTACCGTTGATTTGGCCCGCCAGAAACAGGCCGGGCAAGGCTTTGGCTTCATGCCCGCTGGTGAGTTCACGAGGGTCGACGAAGTCGTACTCAATGGCATACCCCGGCCGCAGGATCGCAACATTCTCCAGCCCAGGGATAGTCCGGATAAACTGCTCCTGAACATCTTCCGGCAGTGAGGTCGAAATGCCATTGGGGTAAACCGTGTCATCATCCAGCCCTTCCGGCTCAAGGAATATCTGGTGCGATGACTTGTCCTTGAAACGGTGAATCTTGTCCTCAATTGAGGGGCAGTAGCGCGGCCCCGTTCCTTCAATCTGCCCGGAGTAAAGCGGCGAGCGGTGAATGTTGCTGGCAATCAACTCATGGGTCCGGGCCGTCGTTTGGGTGATGAAGCAGGAGACTTGCGGCGTTGTGATTGAATCCGTAAGCGTCGAAAAGGGCGCGGGAACCTCATCGCCCTTTTGCTCTTCGAGGACGCTCCAATTGATGGTGCGGCCATCAAGCCGGGCCGGCGTACCAGTTTTCAGGCGCCCCAATTGCAGGCCGGCTGATCGCAGCTGTTGCGAGATGCCATGGGCCGGCGGCTCACCCACGCGGCCCGCCGGAATCTTTTTCTCGCCGATATGGATCAGTCCACGCAAGAACGTGCCCGTCGTCAAGACAACGGTACGGCTGCGAATCGTTCGGCCATACTCGGTGATGATGCCCCCGGCGTTGCGCCCTTCGAGAATGAGACCGCTCACCGCGCCTTCGATAATGCTGAGATTTTCATGCTCGCGGATTTCGCTCTGCATCGCCAGCCGGTAGAGCTTTCGGTCGGCCTGGGCGCGCGGTCCCCGCACCGCCGGACCCTTGGAGCGGTTGAGCAGGCGGAACTGGATTCCGGCCTGGTCGGCAACCCGGCCCATGAGTCCATCGAGCGCATCAATCTCGCGCACCAGATGGCCCTTGCCCAATCCGCCGATGGCCGGATTGCACGACATCTCGCCCACGCTAGCGAACTTGTGGGTGACCAGGGCCGTGCGCGCGCCGGCCCGCGCTGCAGCGCTTGCGGCTTCGCATCCGGCATGTCCGCCGCCCACCACGATTACATCGTAACTCGTCGTCATGCGTGGCTCTTTAATGTAACGGGTCCTCCTGGTCAAAGGTGCGTCCTCGTTTCACGTGAAACAGGGTTAGTTACTTTCCGATGCAAAATTCGCTGAAGATCGAATCCAGCAGGTCTTCGACACCAATCCTCCCCGTCACCCGCCCCAGACAATGGGCTGCCTTGCGGAGATCCTCCGCCCGGAGCTCCAGATGCTCGCGGTCATACCGTAGCGAATCGTTGAGATACCGAATCGATTCCGCGATCGCCTGTTTCTGCCGTACCCGGACGATCACCGAATCTTCCGCGTGGCGGAACTCCCGCTTAACCAGCTCGGTCAGACTGGCGAGCATTTCCGGAAGACCGGCGCCAGTGCGGGAGGACACGAGGAGGGCGTTCTCAGAAAGCTGCAGATCCGGACCGGAGAGCTGCAGCAGGTCGGATTTGTTATGAACCCAGAGGTGCGGTATGGCGCCCGCCACCGGAGGATGGCTTTCGGAAATATCGGGCGCGCTCACCCAGACAACGACATCGGCGCCATCTAATTCGCGTTTCGTCCGCGCCATACCGATTTCCTCGATCTCGTCACCGGCCTCGGCGCGTAGTCCCGCCGTGTCGGTGAGAATGACCGGCATACCTCTAAGATCGATCATCACTTCGATCGCATCGCGCGTCGTGCCGGGCCGCGGCGACACGATGGCCGCATCGCGTGCCGCAATGGCGTTGAGCAGACTCGACTTGCCGGTATTGGGAGCCCCCGCCAGCACGACCTTGACGCCAGTGCGTATGGCCGAGGCCCGATCCGCAATGGCCAGGGCATCCGACATCGATGCGGCAAGAGCCGCTGTTTTCGGCCCCACGTCCCGGATGGCGGCGTCCGCCACGCCCTCCTCGTCGGTAAAGTCCAGTGTCGCTTCCACATGGGCGAGAATGCCGATCAACTGACCGCGCCAGGCTTCATAGACGGAACTCGCTTCGCCCAGCAGATGGTTGAGCGCCTGACGGCGCTGCATCTCCGTCCGGGCCCGCAACAGATCGGCGAGGCCTTCGGCCTCGACCAGATCCATCCTGCCGTTGGCGAAGGCCCGACGGGTGAATTCCCCCGCCTCTGCCGGCCGTATCCGGTCGAACCGATTGAAGGCAGCAAACAACGCCGCCGCTACCGCCTGGCTGCCATGGACATGGAACTCCGCCACATCCTCGCCGGTGACAGTATTGGGTCCAGGCATCCACAGTACGACCGCACGGTCGATGATTTCATTGGATGCCGGATCGACGAGCCGCCGCAGGCTGGCCTTGCGGGCTTCGGGCCTACCGCCGGCATGCTTATCCAGCACCAAGCCGGCCGCCGGGCCGCTGACGCGGATCACCGCAATGCCGGCAATACCGGCACCGGTTGACTGTGCGTAGATCGTATCTGAGATCGTCATTTCGGAATCGAATCGACACCTTCTGCGTTTCCGGTTTCGCTTTTCCGGGTATGGCCCTAGCATGTCCCGGTTTGAGGCCAGGAACAATGCCGCGCAACGAGCTCGACCGCGAAACCAGCCCCTATCTTCTCCAGCACAAGGATAATCCGGTCCACTGGATGGGCTGGAGCGAACCTGCCTTTGCCCTGGCCCGGGCGGAGGACAAGCCGGTCCTGCTTTCGGTCGGTTATGCCGCCTGCCACTGGTGCCATGTCATGGCCCACGAAAGCTTCGAGGACCAGGCCGCCGCCGACCTCATGAATACCAACTTCGTCAACATCAAGGTCGACCGCGAGGAGCGTCCGGACGTCGACCGCATTTATATGAACGCGCTGCATGCACTTGGCGAGCAGGGCGGCTGGCCGCTCACCATGTTCCTGACACCCGAAGGAGAACCCTTTTGGGGCGGCACCTATTTCCCGCCCGAAAGCCGTTATGGGCGGCCCGGGTTCAAACATGTCCTGTCCGAAATCGCCCGCATCTGGCGGAGCGAGCGTCATAAGGTCCACGCCAGCTCGGCAGCGCTGACGGCGGCGCTCAACCAGTCCGAAGCGCTACCGCAATCTGCCGAAATTACGCCTGCCCAACTCCAGGGCGCAGCGGCGGCCATGCTGCGTGCGACCGACATGGACCTGGGCGGCCTCAAAGGGGCGCCCAAATTTCCTCAGGCGCCGATCTTCTCATTCCTGTGGTCGGTTCATGAACGCCATCCTTCCGAAGCCATTGCCGCGGCCGTCGAGCGCACTCTCACGCAGATTTGCCAGGGTGGCATCTATGACCATCTTGGCGGCGGCATGGCCCGCTATTCGGTCGATGCCCATTGGCTGGTGCCGCATTTCGAGAAAATGCTCTACGACAACGCGCAATTCGTAAGCCTCTTGGCGCGCTGCTGGCTGCGCGACCGCAATCCGCTGTTCCGCATCCGGACGGAAGAAACGATCGGTTTTGTCCTGCGCGAATTGACCACCGCCGACGGCGCCTTTGCCGCCAGTTATGACGCCGACTCGGAAGGCGAAGAAGGCAAATTCTATGTCTGGACCAAGGAGGAGATCGAGTCCCTGCTCGATCCGCAGGCCGCAGAGCTTTTTTGCTCCGCCTACGGAGTAACGGCCGGGGGTAATTGGGAAGACCATACAATACTTAACCGCTCCCATGCGCTCACACTCGGAGATGACGCTACCGAACAGCAACTCGCCGCCGCGCGCCGGATTCTTTTCAATGAGCGGTCGCAGCGGATTCATCCCAGCTTCGACGACAAGGTCCTTGCCGACTGGAACGGTTTGATGATTGCCGGCCTCGCCAAGGCCGCCCTGGTCTTCCGCCGCGGCGACTGGAAAGACGCCGCCGTCGGCGCCATGGACCGGATCATGGCCCTGCTGTGGCGTGATAATCGTTTGCTGCATTCGCACCGAGCCGGTCAAAGCCGCCATGAGGCCACCGCCGAGGGCTATGCCAATCTGATCACGGCCGCCCGGGCGCTTCACACCTTGACCGGATCGCGCGCCTACATCGCCACGGCGGAAAGCCTTGCCCGCGCCCTGATCGCCCATTTCTGGGATGGGAATACGCAGGGTCTGTTTTTTTCATCCGACCAGGCCGACGGTCTGATCGCCCGCACCCGCTCGGTTCACGACGATGCAACACCCAATGCCAACGGCATCATGCTTGGAAATTTCGCCGCTCTTTATCATTTGACCGGCAACCGAGATTATCTCGAAAAGGCCGAAGCGATCGCCGCCGCATTCTCCGCTACGGCACTCGCCAATCCCTTCGTTGCGCCGTCTTTACTGAAGAGTGCTGCACTTCTGGCAGAGCCGGTGCAACTTGTGCTCTCCGGCGAAGGCGGGCATGAGCTCCTCATGGAGGCGCTACCCCATACCGGCCTCGACATCATTTTCCAGAAGATCGCGTCTCCGGCGGAGCTCGCCGCGGGTCATCCAGCCTTCGCCAAGGCCACAGCGGGCGGTCCGCCACGGCTCTATATCTGCCGCGGACAGACCTGTGCCGCACCCGCCGCCACGCCGCAAGAGGTGCGCGCCGCGCTTGATCTACTCGGCCTTGCGAAGGTCTGATCAGGCATTCATTGATTCGAAGAAATCGCCGTTGGTCTTGGTCTGCCGCAGCTTATCGAGCAAGAACTCGACGGCATCCACCGTTCCCATCGGATTGAGGATGCGACGCAGCACATAGGTCTTCTTCAGGACATCGGGCTTCACCAGCAGCTCTTCCTTGCGCGTGCCGGATCGCAATATATCGAGTGCCGGGAACACCCGCTTGTCGGCCACCTTGCGGTCGAGGATGATTTCCGAGTTGCCGGTGCCCTTGAACTCTTCGAAGATCACTTCGTCCATGCGGCTGCCGGTATCGATCAGCGCCGTGGCGATGATCGTCAGCGATCCGCCTTCCTCGATATTGCGCGCCGCGCCGAAAAACCGCTTCGGCCGCTGCAGGGCGTTGGCATCGACGCCGCCGGTTAGCACTTTGCCGGAGGATGGCACCACCGTGTTGTAGGCGCGGCCGAGGCGGGTGATCGAATCGAGCAGGATGACCACGTCACGGCCGTGCTCGACCAGGCGCTTGGCCTTCTCGATTACCATTTCCGCCACCTGCACATGGCGTGAGGCCGGCTCGTCGAAGGTCGAACTGATCACCTCGCCCTTCACCGAGCGCTGCATGTCGGTGACTTCCTCGGGGCGTTCGTCGATGAGCAGGACGATGAGATAGATCTCGGGATGGTTCGCGCTGACCGAATGGGCGATGTTCTGCAGCAGCACCGTCTTGCCGGTGCGTGGCGGCGCCACGATCAGTCCACGCTGGCCCTTGCCGAGGGGCGCCACGATATCGATGACTCTTGCCGAATAGTCCTTCCTCGTCGGATCGGCCGTCTCCATCTCCAGCGGCTCGTCGGGATAGAGCGGCGTCAGATTGTCGAAATGAACCTTGTGCTTGGTCTTCTCCGGATCCTCGAAATTGATGGTGTTGACCTTGACCAGGGCGAAATAGCGTTCGCCTTCCTTGGGGCTGCGGATCTGGCCTTCAACCGTGTCACCGGTGCGCAGCGTGAATTTGCGGATCTGGCTGGGGCTCACATAAATGTCGTCAGGCCCCGCCAGATAATTCGCATCCGGCGAGCGCAGGAAGGCGAACCCGTCCTGCAGCACCTCGACCACGCCTTCGCCGATGATTTCCACGTCGCGCGCCGCCAGATTCTTGAGAATGGCGAACATCAGTTCCTGCTTGCGCAGTGCGCTCGCATTCTCGACCTGGAGTTCCTCGGCGAGGGTAACCAGCTCGGCAGGGGTCTTGCGCTTCAGATCCTGAAGCTTGATTTCTTTCAATTCGGTAATGCTGGTCATGATTCCAGACGTGTTTTTGGGGAGGGGAAAGCCGGACCGCGAACCGGTCAGGCAGGGAGAGGAGGGAGGAACAGGCGCTCGTGCCAGCTTCGGGCATCGGCCTTCAGAAAAGCTTCATAACAAATTCCGGGCCCGCTTCCAACATAAAACTCACATGGGCTAGGGTCTGTTGAGATTCATCTTGAATTGATGACGGCTGAGCAGAGGTGGATCATTGCGGAGAAGCATTGATCGGTTTTGTCGCTGCGCATGGCGATACGTTTGAACTCCTTGAGTTTGCAGAAGAAGTTTTCG
>JANMQB010000132.1:0-5811 GCA_031370155.1 Hyphomicrobiales bacterium
CAGGCGCGACAGGCGCTCGGCCGTCTCGTTCACGGCGCCCAGACCGCCGAACAAGGCGCCCTCAAGGGCGTCGATGCGGTCCTGGGACGGCGGCTGTGAAAGGGCGAAAATGGCGACGGCACGGCGCAGCCGGTGCGCGGCCTGGCGCAGTTCCGGCGCGGTATCGCGGTGACTGGCGACGGCGCGGAGATCCGCTTCCAAAGCCGCAAACGGATTTTCGGCGGGCTGCAGCGTCGATTGCGGCGCCGGCAGCGGCAACGGCGGCAGGAAACCGGCAAGCTTCGCAAGGGCCGCGCGCTTTGCGGCCACATCTTGCGGCATGAAAAGCTCGATCCAGCGGATGGCGCCCACTTCCGGCATCCTGCCAAGCATCGGGATCATCTGCCGCGCGCTAATGCCGGACGACACGATGAGATGGACGGCGCCGAAAGCCGCAGGCTCGTCGAGAGGCGCGCGCCGCGGCGCCGTGCCGCCGTCGCCGATCATAAGACCGGTCAGAAACAGCGTTGAGAAAAGAGAAACCGGCAAGAGCACGATCACCAGCGACTGGCGGAATTTGCGGAAGCCGCGCGAGGCGGGAGCCGCCATCGCCGCATCGAACCAGTGTTCCTGCGGCTCATCGTCCGCGGCTGCGAAGACCGTGAGGCAGGCCGGCATCATCAGCAGGCTGCCGGCAATTGCCGCAACGGTGGCGAAGACCGCTAGCACCGCCAAGGCTGCGACGGACGGCAATGGCGAGAAAATCCAGGTGCTCCAAAGGGCGAGAGTGATTCCGGCAAGAGAGAGCAGCAGGGGTCCCCTGTCCTGGGCCGCCTGCATGATGGCGGAGAGATGGCGGCTCCCGGCGGCGCGCGCCGCTGCATAGGCCAGGGCGAAGACCACATTGAGCAGCAAGGCGGGCGCTGCCGCAGCGGGAACGAACAGCAAGGTGACGGAATCAAGGTCCTGGACATAGAACGCCGCAAAGCCTGCGGTCAGAGATATGGTCACGGCACCACTCAGGGCGACCGCCGAAAACAATCTGCCGCTGGCCAGCCCAAATCCCAGGACCGCCGCCAACAGCATCATGGCGATCGCCGCCGGAATCCAATAATCGCGGGCAGCACTTCTTTCCGGCCGGGGCTCGGCGGTTGCGGGAACCAGCCATTCGATCTTCGGCGGCGCCTTGGCGGTCCTCGCGAATGCGGCCGCTTCGGGCTCGCGGCCGGCCGAAGGCATTGCGATCACGAACCATTTCGGGCTCGTGGCGTCAAAGGTCAGGCCGACAAGTGCCGGCCAATCGAGCGGCCTGGGCTTTCTCTTGATTTCGCCTTCGACGCTCGCGGCGGCGGCAAGCAGCAGGCCATCGAGGCCGGGGGGCGAGCGGCCTTGTTCGAGAGCGCGGCCGATTTCCGCAACCAGCGCCGTCAGGCCGTCAAGATCGGGAGCAGCCCTGACCGCATGAAAAAGCGGCAGCATCGCCTCGGCGCGGTGAATCCGCGCCTCGATCTCGCTGGTGCCGGCAAAGAGGACGCCATAGCGATCGTAGAATGGACCGCTGCCCGGTATCTCCACATCGGTGAAAAGATCGGCGCGCTGCTTCAGTTGCGCGGCAACCGCCTCGGCGGCGCGGCGCGCCGCCTGCGGTTCCGGCGCCTCGATGCGGGCGAAGATTGCCGTCTCGATCCCGGGAAAATGCCGCGCAAGCGCCGCCTGAGCCGCAACCGTGCGCGGATCGAGTTCAACCGCCGCCGGGGCTTCGGCATCGGCATCGAGGCGCAGATAGGCAGCCGCAAGCGAGGCAGCCGCCACAACCATGAACACCGTCAGGACGGCGATTGGGCGAAGGGCCGCGAAGCGGGCCATGCGGGCGAAGGGATTGGGCCGGAGGCGGAGCGAAGGATGCGACTTGACCCGGCGCGGACGCGGTGCCCTCCCCCGGCGCAATTCACTCCACTCGATCATTGCGCGGACCGTCCCCTATTGCGCCCCTGTGCCGCGGGTTGCGGATTCGCTCAGGCCCCCGCATCATAGGCACCGACCATCGGAATGCCAGAGTGGGGCGCAAACATGACGAAACCGGGCGGGAACCGCAGCTGGCACGAGCAGACCGTGGCGGTGCATGCGGGCGAATTCGTCGATCCGGTGACGCGGGCCTCATCGCCCAATCTGGTGACGTCGGCGGCTGTCCGCCGGCATTGAGGACGGCGACGATCTCTGCGCCGATCTGGACCGGGTTCTCTAACCCGTCTTGGCCTGCCGGTCGGCGAGCTTGTGGCGGCGGAAGGAGCGGATGCTGAAGGGAATGAGCGCCAGATAGACGAAGGCCAGGACAGTGAGAAATTCCCAGGGAAAGGCAATCAGCAGGACGACCGAGAAGGCACCGAGACCGAGGATCGGCAGAACCAGGTCGCGGGGAACCCAGGTGCCAAGATTCTTGCCAGAATAGGTGGGAACGCGGCTTACCATCAGAATGGCGACGGCCGCCACATAGGGGGCGATGTACACCGCATATTTGTGACCGTCGTCGATCACCCCGAGAAAACCGAGATAGAGAGGCAGCATGGCAAGCCCGGCTCCGGCGGGGGCCGGCGCGCCGGTGAAAAATCTGGAGGCCCAGGCTGGCTTGTCGGGATCGTCGAGCGCCACGTTGAAGCGGGCGAGCCTGAGGGCGCAGCATACGGCAAGCACCAGCGCCACCACCCAGCCCAGGGTGCGCAACTGGTTGAGCGACCAGACATAAACCAGCAGGGCCGGCGCTACGCCGAAATTGACGAAGTCGGCAAGCGAATCGAGTTCGGCGCCGAAACGCGAGGTGCCTTTGAGAAAGCGGGCGAGCCGGCCATCGACGGCATCGAGCATGATCGCCAGGATAATGGCTGCGGTTGCCAGTTCGAAGCGGCCTTCGAGGCCGAGGCGGATGGCGGTGATGCCGCTGCACAAGGCTAGAAGCGTTATGAGATTGGGCAAGAGATAGCGGACCGGAACCTTCTTGAAGCGCCGGGCGGGCTTCCGGCCTTCATCGAGACCGGTATCGAACTCCTGTTCCACGCTCAGCTCCTGCGGCCGCTGCGTTCGCCTTCTTGCAACGCAAGATCGGCAAACACGGTTTCGCCCGCTACCGCCCGCTGGCCGACGCAGACCAGGGCGTGGCAGCCTTTGGGCAGGTATACATCGACGCGGCTGCCGAAGCGAATGAGGCCGAAGCGCTGGCCGGCGGCGAGATGCTCGCCTTCGCCGACGAATTTCACGATGCGCCGGGCCAGGAGACCGGCGATCTGCACGACGCCGACGGCGCGGCCATCGGCCATCTCGATGGTCACCGCCTGGCGCTCATTGTCCTCGCTCGCCTTGTCGAGTTCGGCATTGATGAAGGCGCCGGGCACATAGGCGATGCGGCGGACCGTGCCGTCGACGGGGGCGCGGTTCACATGCACGTCGAAGACGTTCATGAACACGGATATCCGTGTTGCCGGCTCTTGGGGAAGATCGAGTTCGGGTGGCGGTGTTACGTCCTCGATCATGCTGACGCGGCCGTCGGCGGGCGAGATCACCAGGCCGTCGCGCAAGGGTGTGACGCGCTCGGGATCGCGAAAGAAATAGGCGCACCAGGCGGTGGCGAGGACGCCAAGCCAGGCCAGCGTCTCGAGACCGAGCCAGAAAAGGACCAGCGTCACGACGGCGAAGATTAAGACGAACGGCCAGCCGTCGCGGTGGACCGGTGCCAAGGTGGACGTCACGCTATCGATGATCGACATGGCCCGTCATGTAGCGCGGCGGCGGCGTTTTGCAAAGCCCATAGCAAAAGGAGCGCGCGAGGCGCCTCCCCGGCCCCCGCGCGCCCCTTTCACGGTGCTGTAATTTCCTGTCAGTGACGCAAGTCCGAACCGGCGACCGAAGGCCGGGCCGCGGCATAGGCGATCACCGGATCGATCGCGACATGGACCTTTCCGGCGAAGGGCGGCATGGCCTGAGGCGGCATTTCCAGCTTCACGGCCGTGCCGCAGGCGTTGACACAATATATGCCGCTGCTCATCTCGATCACTTCGAGACGCATGCCGACGACGGCATCGGCGCCCATCTTGCGGGCCTGCTCGTTCATCTCCTTAGTGGCGCTCTCCTTGGCCTGGTTGAGGCCTTCGTCGAGTTCCTGCAGGCCGGTTGCATGCAGATTGCGCAAGCCGCCATAGGCGAACTTGGTGATGCGGCGCGTCCACAACCCCGAACCACGCACTACGCCAAGCGTCTCATCCGTCATACGGCCGGCCACCGTGTCTAAAGTCGTCACGATCATTTGACACTCCCCAATCCTGAGGCGCCACCCTGCTTGTTCCACCGCCGGTTCGCGCCTGTTCCCCACGGATTTCCGCCGTGGCGTGGAAACAAAATGGGGCGTGGAGGTAAACGAATGCGAATCAAACTCGAATTTGTTTCGAATTTTCGGGAATAGAGACTCAAATTCGACCGACAGGCTTAATGCCCGGTAGGAGATCAGGGTGTGTAACTCGTTACCCGCTTTGCCAGATCCAGGTCCCTTTCGATCGCGGCCTCGATCGTTTCTCCAGACTCTTCGGTCTCGGCCCGCTCCAGCCGGCTGCGCGCTTCGTCGGCCTCGCGCTGGCGGTTCCACATGGCGGCGTAGACGCCCTTCTTCTTCAGAAGCTTTTCGTGGGTGCCGCGCTCTGCCACGCGGCCCGCCTCGAGCACAATGATCTCGTCGGCTTCGACGACGGTGGAAAGCCTATGGGCAATGACCAGCGTGGTCCGGTTCCTCGCGACCTTGCGCAGCGCGTCCTGGATATCCTGCTCGGTGTGGCTGTCGAGCGCTGATGTCGCCTCGTCGAGAATGAGAATGGGCGGACCCTTGAGGATGGTGCGGGCGATCGAAACCCGCTGCTTCTCGCCGCCCGACAATTTCAGTCCGCGTTCGCCCACCATGGAGTCGTAGCCCTTGGGCAGGCTTAAGACGAATTTGTGGATCTGGGCGAGTTTGGCGGCGGCCTCGACCTGCTCGTCGGTGGCCTCAGGGCGGCCATAGCGGATGTTGTAGCGGATGGTATCGTTGAACAGCACTGTATCCTGCGGCACCATGCCGATCGCCGCGCGCAGCGACTTCTGGGTGACAGCGGCGATATCCTGGCCGTCGATCAGGATGCGGCCGCCCGAGACCTCGTAGAAACGGAAGAGCAGGCGCGAAATGGTCGACTTGCCCGCCCCCGAGGGACCGACGATGGCAACCGTGTGGCCGGGTGGCACCGTGAAGGTGAGATCGCGGATGATCGGCCGCGCCGCATCATAGGCGAAGCTTACACGATCGAAGACCACTTCGCCCTTCGCCGTCTGCAATGGCTTGGCGCCCGGCCTGTCGGCGATTTCGGCATTGACGGCGAGGAGGGAAAACATCTGCTCGACGTCGATCAACCCCTGCTTGATCTCGCGGTATGAGGAACCGATGAAATTGAGCGGCATGTAAAGCTGGACCATCAGGGCATTGACCATGACGAAATCGCCGACCGTCGCCTGGCCCCTGAAAATCGCCAGCGCCGACATGTCCATGACAGCGGTCAGGCCCAGAGCATAGATGACGGCCTGGCCGGCGTTGAGCACGGCCAGCGACACCCAGGTCTTGACCGCCGCCTTCTCGTATTTCGCCATCGAGCGGTCGAAGCGTTCGGCCTCGTGCTCCTCGTTGCCGAAATACTTGACGGTCTCGAAGTTGAGCAGACTGTCGACGGCCTTGGTGTTGGCATCGGTGTCGGCATCGTTCATGGCGCGGCGGATGGCGATGCGCCATTCGGTTGCGGCGTAGGTGAACCCGACATAGAAAACGAC
>JANMQB010000140.1:0-1711 GCA_031370155.1 Hyphomicrobiales bacterium
CGATGGTGCCTTGGCTTGCTTCCTCCAGTCCGGCGATGGTGCGCAGCAATGTCGACTTGCCGCAGCCCGACGGTCCCACCAGCACGGTGAATTCGCCCGACGGCACTTCCAGGTCGATACCCTTCACGGCATGGAAGGCGCCGTAGTGCTTGTGAAGTCCGCTGATCTTGAGATCCGCCATTGCCTAGCCCTTGACTGCGCCCATCGAAATGCCGCGCACTAGATAGCGCTGCATGGTGGCGACCACGAAGAAGATGGAATGGTGCCGAGCACCGACATGGCCGCGATCTTGGCCCAGAAAGTCGATTGCCCGCCGAACTACTGGGTGAGCTGCCCCGTGTAGGTCGTAACCTCGGTGCGGGTCAGCACCAGGGCGAAGAGGAAATCGTTCCAGGCGAAGACGAAGGTGAAGACGGCGGTGGCGAACAGCCCCGAACGCGCCATCGGGATCACCACCTTCCACAACACCTGCCAGCGCGTGCAGCCGTCGACCAGCGCGCTTTCTTCGAGTTCGATTGGAATATCCTCGATGTAACCGCGCATCATCCAGATCACGTAAGGCAGGCTGAAGGCGGTGTAGAGCAGGATGAGGCCGTGATAGGTGTCGACCCAGCCGAAGAACACATAGAGCAGGAACACCGGAAAGACGATGGCGACCGGCGGCATCATGCGCTGCGAGATGATCCCCACGGCGAGATTTTCGCCGCCGGTCTTGAAGCGGACGAGCGAGTAGGCGGCGATGGTGCCGAGGATCATGGCGAAGACCGTTGAGACGGCGGCGAGCACCAGGCTGTTCCACACGGTAACCGCGTCTCCGTCCTTGAACAGCACCCGGTAATTGGCGAACTGGATCGACTTCGGATACCACACCGGCGGAAAGGCGAAAATTTCTTCCGGTGTCTTGAAGGAAATGATGAACAGCCAGTAGACCGGAAACACGAACACGGCGACGAGGACCAGCGCGACAAGATAGCGGGCGGCGAGCCGCACGTCCTTTCGGCGGCGGAACGGAACGGCGCTCATTTGGCCAGCCCCATGCGCCTGATCGCCCAGGTGACGATGACGGTCAGAATGACGATGACGAGAAAGGCGATGGCCGCCGTATAGCTGGTTTCGAACTGCCGGAAGCCCTGGTTATAGGTGTAGATCGAGATCGTCTCGGTCATGGTGCCGGGCCCGCCCGCCGTGAGCGCCCAGATGATATCGAAAATGCGGGCGAGGTCGAGGCCGCGGATCAGAATGGCGATCGCCATCACCGGCCAGATGGCGGGCAGCACGATGCGGCGGAAGGTGCGCCAGAATCCGGCGCCGTCGATTTCGGCGGCTTCGGTGAGCGATTTGTCGACATTGGAGAGCGCCGCCAGCAGGATCAGGAACATGAACGGCGTCCACTGCCAGATTTCGCAGAAGACGATGGCCGGATAGACGAGATGGGGATTGACCGTCCACAGCGCCGCCACCGGATGGCCGGCGAACCAGCCCAGAATCTGGTTGATCGGCCCATATTGATTGTCGAACATCAGCCGCCAGGTGGCCCCCGCCACGATCGGCGAGATGATTGTCGGCAGCACCAGGAGGGACACGAAAATCTGCCGCCCGCGCAAGGGTTCGAGAAACAGATAAGCCATGGCGAGGCCGAGCAGCAATTCTATGGGAAGCGCGATTGCGGTGATGAGCAGCGTGTGCAGCAGCGACTCCCACAAACGCTTAT
>JANMQB010000212.1:0-3644 GCA_031370155.1 Hyphomicrobiales bacterium
GCCGATATCGGGCCTGACCTGAATCTGGTTGACGCCCTCGACCTGGTATTCGACCGGATCCTCGATGGTCAGTATCTTGCGGCTCGGATCGTTGAGGTAAGACAGGACCGCCGCCAGCGTCGTGGTCTTGCCGCTGCCGGTCGGGCCGGTGACCACGATGAGGCCGTGCGAGAAGGACGCCTGCTCCCTCAGGATCTGCATGTCGCGCGGCGTGAGGCCGAGCTGGCTCATCTCCGGCACTTGGTTGGTGGCGCTGAGAAAGCGGATGGCGATGCTCTCGCCGTGGATGGTCGGCATGGTGGCGACACGGATATCGTATTCGCGGCCGCCGATGCGCACCCGGGCGCGGCCGTCCTGCGGCAGACGGCGCTCGGCGATGTTGAGCTGGGTGAGAATCTTGATGCGCGAGACCGCCGCCTTGCCGAAATCCGGAGGCAACACGCCCGCCTCCATGAGCATGCCGTCGACGCGGCGCCGCACCATGACGCGGCCGCGGGCGGGCTCGATGTGCAAATCCGTGGCGCGCGCCGCCGAAGCCTCGCGGAACAGCCGGTTGACGAGATCGATGACCGGCGCATCGAGCGCCAGGTCCTTGAGATGCTCCTCATCCTCACCGCCGGCGCCGCCGATTGCCCCTTCCGATGCTGCCCCGCCGGAGGCCCCGTCGAGGAGCTTTTCGATGCGCGATACGATCTGGTCTTCCGGCGCCAGGCGCAGCTCCACCGGCCGCTCGCAGGCGACTTCGATGGCCGCCTTGACCGCGGCATCGGCGGGATCGGCGACGGCGACGGTCACCCGCTGGGCATCGGCCTTGAGCGGCAGCACATGATGCTCGCGCATGAAGCGGGCCGAAATCCGGTCCGGCAAAACCTGCGCCTTGGGCCAGTCCTTTTCGTCAAGCACCGGAATACGGAAATGCCGGGAGAGCTCGCTGACCAGCACTTGCTGATCGAGATAGCCGAGCCGGGAAATCGCCCGTACCGGCGTTTCGCCGTCGTCCGCGGCGGACTTGACGAGACGCGATAATTGCTGCGGCGTGATCAGGCCGCGATTTGACAGGCTTTCGAGAAAATCTTGCACGTGTTTCGATCCGGCCGGACGAACTCACGGGAGTCGTGCCTCGGCAATGCCATAGATAGCACCGGACGGACGATTGACAATGGCGGGCGAGCCGAGATGGGGTCTCGGCTTGCCGCACCATTCATCCTGCATGCCAAACAACGAGTAGCAATCTCAGTACCTGAAGCTGGCACGATACTGCGTGAGCATGCCGCTGCCGGTAACCGTGACTTTCACTTGCAGGTAACTCCCCGCCGCCACGAAGGCAGAGCCGGTATTCTGGCAAGCGCGGGTACTGAGCGACACGTTGTTGATCGTGCAGGACAGCACAGCCAAGCCTGTGGAGTTGTTGATGACGGCGATCGTCGCCGTGTTCGCGGCGCTTCCGGCCGCGCTGGTTACCGCCTCAAGGTTCGTTACCGTCGCTCCGCCGGCGGGAATCGGCCCGAGCAGCGAGGTGGAAGTGGATAGGGTGTTGACCGCCACTGCGGCCGGGCAGGCGCCGTTGCCGGCGGCCTCATTCGCCAGGCAGTTTCCGGAGGTCACCTTGAGGCTGCTCATGAACCATGTGGCTGCGCCGCCAGCACCGGCAGGACCCTGCGGACCCTGTGGGCCGGTTGCACCAGCGGCCCCGGCGGGGCCAGAAGGACCTTGCGGACCGGTGGGACCAACTGCACCAGCGGCGCCGGCGGGGCCAGCAGGACCCTGCGGACCGGCGAGACCAACCACGCCGTCGGCACCGGTGGGGCCAGCAGGACCCTGCGGACCGGCGAGACCAACCGCGCCGTCGGCCCCGATGGGGCCAGCAGGACCCTGCGGACCGGCCGGACCAATTGCGCCATCGGCACCCGCGGCACCGGCCGGGCCTTGCGGACCCTCTGGACCCTGCGGACCGGCTGGGCCACCGGCGGGGCCGGCAGGGCCCTGCGGACCTTCCGGTCCGGCGGGGCCTTGCAAGCCTTGCGGGCCGGCGGGGCCCGTGTTGCCCTTAGCGGCTAATTTTTCCCAATAGGCACTGTTGCCGACGACACCAGGAGTCTTGTTCAGGTTCACGGAGCCGGTCGCGAGCCGCTTGGCCCGCCAGCTCGATCCCAAGTAGGTGACCAGATCGTTCTCGTAATAGGTCGCTGCCGCGCCCCAAGCGCCGCGAGCCCGGAGGCCCCAGGGTCCGCACGAGGCGACGACCGCTTTTACCTTGGGAGCCGTTGCGCCAACGAGTGTCAGATCGACGATGCAATCGCCCGGGTGATAGACGACGTTGTAGGAAAATACCCGCGTCGCGCTGTCGATGGGTGCGGCTGTCAGATTATCCAGTTTGACGGCGGTGCCAGTTGGACTCGTACCTTTGACGATGAGTTTTCCGGCCACGATTTTGGCATCCGTCACCGTTATGGCCGCGCTGGCCACATCCGTGGCAAGCAGCAAGAGGGCCGCCGGAACCATTATTCTTAAGACGCTTCCGCACATGTGTGGGGACATGGCTACTCTCCTGTTGACATTCGCGCGGATACAACGCGCATACGTGGAATTGAATCTGAATTACCACCTATACGTGCTAATTTAATTGAGAAATCAGTTCAAATTTGAAGGTTGGCTCAAAGCGCCTGTTAACTATATGGCGCGCCAACTACGCGGCGGAGTGATCGCTATCTCACGTCCAGAACAATGGTTTTTTTAGCTTTTGCGCCATGTCGGCGGCGATCGAGCGCCAAAAAAAGCATCATCATTGTGGCGCGAAAGCGCGGATAAATTTTCGAGTATCCCGAAAACGCCGGTTAGCGCAGCTGGCTGATTACGCCGCGGATGACGGCGACGGTGATGCTCTTGGGTCGCGAATGAAGCGGGCCGAAATCCGGTCCGGCAGCCCCGCCGCCGTGGGCCCGTCTTTCGTCAAGCACCCAATACGGAAATGCCGCGAGAACTCGCTGATCAGGGCGGGCGCTGCGCCACCGTAACCGCCGCCGGACCTGCTCATCGGCGGCCGATGACCTGCCATTGCAGCTTCGGGGGCGGGATCGCGGCCACCAAGTGGTCGCGGAATCCAAATCTAACTCTCCTTCTTGGAATCAAGCTGGTTCAGCAATTCCAGAAACCGGTCGGGCACCGGCTGTTTGGCGACCTCGTCGAAATAGTCGCGCAACCGCCTGCCGATCATGTCGTAGACGGGCGGCTTGCCGCTGGTGACTGTTGCTGACCTCGCCGGCTCGATCATAATACTTTCTTTCACGTCCGCCTTTTTTTTGTCATTTAAGTCGTCCATGAATCACCATGCTTCGGAGTGCCATTCAGGTACCGTGATTTCATGAGACCAGAATACTGTCGTCGTATTGTGTAAACGCCCGCACGGGTGGCTGGTTCCGCTACGCTAAAATTTTTTGGCGCAAGACGGGAACCGTTTGTTAGTCAGTACGCTTCTCCGAACGGGTCTTGCACAATTTTTAAACAACCTATGAGGGAATGACATGGATCTTGCCTCCAGCATCTCGCCACATCTTCCTTATCTGCGGCGCTTTTCGCGCGCATTGACTGGTACCCAGCAGGCGGGCGATGCCTATGTGGCGGCCCTCCTGGAGGCGCTGATCGCC
>JANMQB010000250.1:0-5319 GCA_031370155.1 Hyphomicrobiales bacterium
TGCCCAAGACGCGCTCGGGCAAGATCCTCCGCGCCACCATGCGCAAGATCGCCGACCGGGAAGATTGGAAAATGCCCGCCACCATCGACGATCCGGCGATCCTCAGCGAGATCGCCGCGGCGCTGAGGGCGAAGGGGATCGGGGTCTAGGGGAGTCAACACGTTTCGGCCTCCCTCCCCCGTTTCCCCTTCTCCCTGCCGCTTGCGGCGGGGAGAAGGTGGCGCGGAACGCGCCGGTTGAGGGGTGGTCTCTCCGCGAGTCGAACTGCCTACGCATCACGCGGCAACAGCCCCTCATCCGCCCTCTCGCCATGGCGAAGCTGAAACTTCGCTTCGGCGTAGCCAGGTCGGGCACCTTCTCCCCGCACTACGTGCGGGGAGAAGGGGAATTTCTGAGGCGCCGGTTCGCTGAACTTTCGCCGTTTGAATCGGGCAACTCGGACTGATCCGCTCGATCTGGCGGACCGTCCACATCTCGGCTATCCAACACCCCCATTTCGCAACATCGATCCTCATGACAGCTGCATCCCCCCTCCGCGCCCGCTGGGCGGTCGCCATGATTTTTATGCTGCACGGAGCCGTCTGGGGCTCCTGGGTGCCGCATATTCCGCTGGCCAAGGAGCAGCTCGAGGTTGGAACCGGCATCTTCGGCCTGGCCCTTCTGGCGATCGCGGCGGGTGCCGTCATCGCCATGCCGCTGGCCGGTGCGCTGATCAACCGCTTTGGCAGCGCCCGCATGACGGCGATCACCGGCATCCTGTTCTTCACCACCTTCATCGGGCCGGTGCTGGCGCCAACGCTCGCCGCTTTCGTCATCGTCGCCTTCTGCTTTGGCGCCGCCATCGGCAGCATGGATGTCGCGATGAATGCCCACGGCATCGCCGTCGAGAAAGCATTGCGCCTGCCCACCATGTCGCTGTTCCATGGCGCCTTCAGCATCGGCGGCATGCTGGGCGCTTTTCTCGGCGCCGCCGCCCTCGGCGTGATGGGCGAATGGACCCATGCCTTCATCGTGGCCTTCCTGCTGATCGCTGTGTTCACGGCCTGCCTGCCCTTCCTCCTGCCGGCCACCGCCGACCGGGGGCTGTCGGGAACCGGTTTCGCCTGGCCGACGCGCGCCACCATCGGCTTGGGGCTTTTGTGTTTTCTCGCCCTGATGGCCGAGGGCTCGGTGATCGACTGGTCGGCCATCATGCTGCGCCAGAGCTTCGCCCTCGAGGCCGGAACGGCGGCGCTGGGCTATGGGCTGTTTTCGGCCGGCATGGCGCTATCGCGCGTGATCGGCGATGGCCTGCGGGTGAAATTCGGGGCCGTGCTCCTGGTGCGCGGCAGCGCTGTCATGACGGCGCTTGCCATGGCGGCGGCCGTTAGCTTGCCCAACCCATGGGCGGCCATCGCCGCCCTCGCCTTCGCCGGATTCGGCATCGGCAATATCGCGCCGGTACTGTTTGCCGGCGGCGGCAGGCTCGAGCCGGAAGCACCGGGGCGCGGCATCGCCGCGGTGACGACGCTTGGCTATTCCGGCTTTCTGGCGGGGCCGCCGCTCATCGGCTTTGCCGCCGAAGTCACCGGCCTTCCGGCGGCACTCGGGCTCGTCGCGGCCACCGCGCTGGTGATCGCTTTCTATGCCCGCGCCGTTCAGGCCGCCGATACTTACTGAAATGCTAAAGCTGGGCTAGGATCACGCCATGAGCTTCAAGGACAAGCGTGTGATCATAACCGGCGCCGGCCGCGGCCTCGGCGCCGCATTTGCCGTGGTCCTCGCCGACCAGGGCGCCGGCATCATCATGTGCGGCCGCAACATGGAAAACCTCACCTCGCTCGCCGAGTCGATCCGGCTGCGCACCGGCAGGCGTCCCGAGACACTGCACATCGACCTCTCCGATGTGAGCCAGGTGACTCTCGCCGCCAAGAAAATGCGCGACGAAGGCAAGCCCCTCGACATTCTCATCAACAACGGGGCGCAATGGCTGCCGGGCCGCATGGACGAGCACGACGCCTTCTCCATCGCCTCGACCATCACCGGCGCCGTAACCGGAACCCTGCTCTTCACCCGCGGCCTCATTCCGCTTCTGGAGAAATCCGGCGCCGGCGACATTCTCAACATCGTGTCGATTGCCGGCCTGCCCAATGCGCCGCTGCATGAAGCCTCCGTCGCCTTCTACGCGGCCAAGCACGGCCAGACCGGCATGACCGACGGCCTGCGCCAGGAACTACGCGGCAAGCCGGTGCGAGTGAGCGCCATCTATCCGCCGGCACTCGAAGACATCTCGCCGCTCGATCCCACCGTCTGGAACGGCGGCCGCGCCCTGGGCTCGCTCGCCACCAACCGCGACGTGGTCGAAGCTTCGCTCTTCGCCCTGTCGCGCCCGCGCCATGTGACCTTGGCCTCGATCGTCATCGACCCGGACCGGGGCGGGCTCTATTCAAGCTAGAGCCGTTTGCAGTTGAGTTGCTCCACACTCTCAATTCGTCATCCCGGTGAAAGCCGGGACCCACCGCTCAGCTTGCACGAACAGTAGTCACCGAGGATTCGTCACACGGACAAATGGGTCCCGGCTTTCGCCGGAATGACATGACTGTGGGAGGCAATCCGACTTAAATGCAAACTGCTCTAGGAGAACGGCGCTTACCCGACCGCGATCACCTGCCCGGTCAGCGCGCCTTCCACACTCTTGGCATAGGCCAGGCCGACGCGCGCCGAAGACACCGTCTCGTGGCCGGGGAAGAAGCCTTCGTATTTCTTCGCCGATTCCTCGAGCAGCGCCGGGCTCACCACATTGATGCGCAAAGCCCGGGGCATCTCGATTGCAGCCGACTTGACGAAGCCGCCTAGCCCGCCGTTGACGGCGGCCGCATTGGCGCCCTGGCGGATTGGGTCGCGGTCCGTAATGCCGCTGGTCAGCGTGAAGGAGCCGCCGTCGGTGACGAAGTTCTGGCCGATCAGAACCAGATTGACCTGGCCGAGCAGCTTGTCGAGAAGGCCGCTCTTGAACTGTTCGCCGGTCATGGTTGTCAGTGGGCCGTAATGCACGTGCCCCGCCGTTGAAACAACCGCATCCACCTTGCCCAGTTTTTCGAACATGGCATGGATCGAAGCCGCGTCGGTGATGTCGACTCGAAGATCGCCGGAAGAGCGCCCCGCCTTGACGATCTCGTGGCGGCGGCCGAGTTCATGGACCACCGCCTTGCCGACGGTACCTTCCGCACCGATCACCAGAATGCGCACTATCCGTTCTCTTGCGGCACTTTCAGCGGCTTGAGCTTGGCGAAGACCGAGTCCGCGTCATATTCCTTGCCGCTGTCCTTGAGCTGCTCGGCGGTGACCGACTTCTCCGCCTCGGCGGCGGCGGCAGCGGTGGCCGCGAGATTGGCGGCGGTGCCGAGGACTTCGGCGGCGGGGATCAGGGTGCGGGCCGGCGTCGATTCCGTCACTTGGCCCTTGCCCGCCTTGCGCGCCGCCTTCTGTACGGCGAGATCGAGTTCCAGCTGCGAGCACAGCCCGAGCGATACGGGATCGACCGGCTTGATGTTGGCGGCGTTCCAGTGGCTGCGGTCCTTGATCGCGGCAATGGTCGACTTGGTGGTGCCGACCAGCTTCATGATCGCCGAGTCCGGCAGTTCCGGATGATAGCGCAGCAGCCAGACAATGGCGTCCGGCCGGTCGCCGCGACGCGACACTGGCGTATAGCGCGGGCCGCCAGTCGATTTCTGCACCGGGATATTGACCTTGGATTCGAGCATTTGCAGACGGTAGTTCGGATCGGCCTCGCCCTTCTCGATCTCCTCGCGGGTGAGCTGACCGCCAGTCACCGGATCGAGGCCCTTGATGCCGGCGGCCACGTCGCCGTCGGCGATGCCTTTCACTTCGAGCTCGTGCAGATTGCAGTAATCGGCAATCTGCCGGAAGGTTAGCGCGGTGTTCTCGACCAGCCAGACGGCGGTGGCCTTGGGCATCAGCGGTGCGCGGGACATGGATTTTTCGCTCCTTGAGAACCGCCCGGGGCTCTCGGCCATCACAACAACATGTTGGGGATAGCTGGCTTATAGGTCAGGCAAATGGGCGATGCAATGGCAATTGGCGGGACCGGAACGGCCTCCGGTCTCCGCCGCCAGGGCCTAATTCCCCGCGAAACAATAGAAAAGGCCGTTGCCCCCGGTGCCCTTGAGGGCATCGAGACTGCAGCCGCCACGCGAGGCATGGGACGAATTCCATGACTTGGCCGGAGCCGAGTCATCGAGGCCGGTCCGGTCGTGATGGCCGACTATCGCGGTACCCTCGGCGCCGCCCATCGTCCAATTGCCACAGGTGCGGTCCTCACCGGCGGCGAACGCCATGCCGTCCGGTTGGGAACCGGTCAGGATGTCGTGCATGTTGGGCTTGTCGCCGCGGCCATTGACCGTTTCGCCCTTTTCGTTGAGCGCGCTATTTTTATTGAGGTTGTTGCCGTTATGCAGTTCCGCCACATCCTTGGCGATCATGTCGCCCTTGGCATTGTGCCAGGGACCCGCGCCGATGCGGTCGCGCGCATTGACGGCGCCGTCGCCCTGGGTCGAAAGATAGGCCCGCCAAGTCTGGCCGGCGGAGCCCACGGCTTCCGCCAGTGTCTGACAATGCTTGTCGGCGCCTTCAAGTCCGCCGAGATCGGCGCCCGTTCCGGGGCCCGCGCTGGTGACGAAAAAGCTCATCTTCGCCTGTTGCGCGTTTGCCGGCGTGGCCATGAACGCCATGGCCGCGACCGACGCCAGGATCACAAGACCTTGTGAGTTTCTCATGCTGTTCTCCTCTGCCATTCCGCCCTGGGACTCACGCCTAAGATGCAAGCCCGTTCGGATCAAATCATAATCAGTTGAACGGGCGGGCTCGAGGAGAAACACAAGCCGCTTTCGCGACGAGCCGGTGCGTGAGAGGATAGGTGCGCCGACAGCCATTTCTTCGGAAGGAAAAGCCATGGGCAATCATACCTACAAGAAAATCGACCTGGTCGGAAGTTCCACCAAGTCGATAACCAACGCGATTGAAAGCGCCATCGCCCGCGCCTCGAAGACCACCCGCAACCTCGACTGGTTCGAGGTCAGGGAAATCCGTGGCCACATCGAGGACGGCAAGGTGGCTCACTACCAGGTGGCGATGAAGGTCGGCTTCCGCATCGAGGACTGAGGCAGTCCCGCCCAAGCCAAAGTGTCTCCGCCCTGCCGTTATGTTCAAGGCGGGGCGGAAGACAACTTATTGTTACATAATGACGCGTCAAAGCTCAGCTAGTTCGAGCGCTCAACCCGCATGAGATAATCATCGATGACCGCTGAGCTTCCGAAAGTC
>JANMQB010000315.1:0-4311 GCA_031370155.1 Hyphomicrobiales bacterium
CTCGGCGCCGGCGCCCTGCGCGGCCGGCCAGGTTCTCCACAGAACGAATAATCTATTGGTTTCAACCCCCAACATCTAGTAGGTAAGTGTCATGAATCATCTAAATCGACGCAATTTGATGCTGGGCGCGAGTGTCCTCGCCGGGCTCGGCCTGATCGGCTCTCCGGCCCTGGCGCTCGATGTGGAGGCGCTCAACAAGGCGCCGGAGCTCGGCGAAATGGCCCTGGGGCCGGATGACGCCAAGGTGACGGTGATCGAATATGCCTCGGCCACCTGCCCGCATTGCGCGTCCTTCCACAAGGACACGTTCGGCAAGCTCAAGGCCGAATACATCGACACCAACAAGATCCGCTTCGTGTTCCGCGAATTTCCGCTCAACGACGCGGCCATGGCAGCTTTCATGATCGCCCGCGCCGCGCCGAAGGAAGCCTATTTCCCGCTCATGGACATCTACTTCAATACGCTGGAGACCTGGGCCGCGAACCCGGACGAGGGCCTGTTCAACATCGCCAAGCAGGCGGGTTTCACCCGGGAAAAATTCGATGCCACCCTCAAGGACGAGGCGCTGGCAAAGAAGATCCTGGCGATCAAGGACGTTGGCGCGGGTTTCGGAGTGCAGGGCACGCCGACCTTTTTCATCAACGGCGAGCTTTTCGAGGGCGAGCGCACCATCGAAGGGTTCAGGGCGGCAATCGATCCGCTTCTGGGATGAGCGGAATTCGGCGGGGAATAGGGGCACGATGAAATTCACGTGGCTCAGGCTTTCGGGATTCAAGTCCTTCGTCGAGCCGGTCGACCTGCACATCGAGGCGGGCCTTACCGGCGTGGTCGGCCCCAACGGCTGCGGCAAGTCGAACCTCCTGGAGGCGCTGCGCTGGGTGATGGGCGAAAGCTCGTACAAGTCGATGCGCGGCTCCGGCATGGACGACGTGATCTTCTCCGGCACCACCCAGCGCCCGTCGCGCAACATGGCGGAAGTGGTGGTGACGCTCGCCAACGTCGACCGCACGGCGCCCGCCCAATACAATGACGGCGAAATCCTCGAGATCGCCCGGCGCATCGAGCGCGAGGCGGGCTCGGCCTATCGCATCAACGGCAAGGATGTGCGGGCCCGCGACGTGCAATTGCTGTTCGCCGATGTCTCGACGGGCGCGCGCTCGCCCGCCCTGGTGCGCCAGGGCCAGATCGCCGAGATCATCAATGCCAAGCCGCAGGCGCGACGGCTGATTCTCGAAGAAGCGGCCGGCGTCACCGGCCTGCACACCCGCCGCCACGAGGCGGAACTCAAGCTCAAGGCGGCCGAGCAGAATCTGGCGCGGCTCGACGATGTGACGGCCCAGCTCGAAACCCAGCTCAACAGCTTGAAGCGCCAGGCGCGGCAGGCCCAAAAATACAAGCAGATTTCCGCCGAAATCCGCAAACTCGAAGCGGCCGGACTTTATGTGGCATGGAGGGATGCGGCGGAAGCGGTAGCGCAGGATCAGACCCGCCTCGACGCAGCGACCCGCAGCCTCGCCGAACACACAAGACTTGCCTCGGAGGCACTCCGCCATCGCGACGAATTGGGCGAGAAGCTGCCGGGTTTGCGCGAGCAGGAGACGGTGCGCGCCGCGGTGCTGCAGCGGATGACGGTGGAGCGCAACGCGCTCGACGAGGAACAACGCCGCGCCGAAGCCCGTGGCCGGGAACTCGACCAGCGCAACACCCAGATCAGCGCCGACCTGACGCGCGAGCAGGAACAGCTTGCCGACACCGAGCAGGTGATCGCCCGCCTCGATGAAGAGGACGCAAGCCTCAAGGAGGCCGAGGCGCGCGACGGCGAGCAGCGTAGCGATGCGGCCATGCTGCTGCAACAGGCGGCGGAGGCATTGGCGGGCTCGCAGGAGGCGGCCGATCAAGCCAATTCGAGGCTCTCGGAACTCAACGCCCGGCGCAACGCGCTGACGCGGGGGATCGAGGAGCAGAAGGCCCGCATCGCCAAACTGCGGCGCGAGGCGGAGGAGGCCGAGGCGAAGCACCGGTCGCTTGCCGCCGGAATGGAGGCGGGCGAGGACGGGGTGCGGCTTACGGCCGCCGTCGAGGCCGCCCTCGGCGTGGCGGGTGCCGGCGAGACGGCTTCGAACGAGGCGGAGAGCGCGGTGCGCGCCGCCCGCCAGACCGAGCAGGACACCCGCCAGGCCCATGACGAGGCGCGGCGCGGCGCCGACCGGCTGCAGACGGAAGTCCGTACGCTGACGAATTTGCTGAAGAGCGGCGGCGGCGAGTTGTGGCCGGCGCTGATCGACGCGGTGAAGGTCGCCGCGGGCTACGAAGCGGCGTTGGGCGCGGCACTTGGCGACGATATCGAGGCCTCGGCCGACGAGGCGGCACCGGTGCATTGGCGGGGACTGCCGCCGCTCGATCACGCCGCGGCCCTTCCCGGCGGGGCGGAAGCCTTGAGCCGGTTCGTCGACGCGCCACCGGCGCTGGCCCGCAGACTCACCCACATCGGTGTGGTGTCCCGGGCGCTTGGACAGGCACTGCAATCGCAGCTTCTGCCCGGCCAAAGGCTGGTTTCGCGCGAGGGCGATCTGTGGCGCTGGGACGGGTTCACCGCCGCCGCCGATGCGCCGAGCGCCGCCGCCAAGCGATTGGCCGAACGCAACCGTCTCGCCTCGCTCGAAATCGAAATGCAAGACGCAATGGCCGCCGCGGAGGCGGCGCGGCAGACGTTCGAAGCGGCGCGGCAGGGGCTCGAGGCAAGATTGCGCGACGAGCGCGATCGGCGCGAGGCCTGGCGGGCGGCCATATCGGCCGTCGAATTCGCCAGGCGGGCGCTCGCCAGCCATGAACGCCAGACGGCGGAAGGCCTGGCCCGGACGAGCGCGCTTGACGAAGCGCGGCGGCGCATCGCGCAGAATCTGGCGGATACGGGCGCCCAACATGAGTCGCTGCTGGGCGAGGTCGCGGCACTGCCCGCCCTCGACGGGCTTCACATCGAACTCGGACGCCTTCGCGGTTCGGTCGAGCGCGACCGCGCCGCCTATGGCGAGGCGCGGGCCCGGCATGACGGGCTGGAGCGCGAAGCCCGCGCCCGGGCCGAACGCTTGCGGGCAATCGCCGTTGAGCAGGAACAATGGCGCGAGCGCGCCAGGCGGGCCCGCGAACAGGTCGACGCGCTCACGGCGCGGGGACAGGAAACCCGCGCGGCGATCGCCGAACTGGCGGTGCTGCCGCAACAGCTGGCGGAGCGCCGTCTCAAGCTGATGCATCTCCTCGGCGAGGCGGAAGCCGCACGCAAGACCGCCGCCGATCTCCTGGCCACGGCGGAGAATGAGGTGCGCGCCGCCGACCAGCATTTGCGCGGCCTGCAGGAGCAAATGTCCGCAAGCCGCGAGGACCATGCGCGGCTCGGCGCCAGGCTCGAGGCGGCGCGGGCCCGGCATGAGGCCTGCGAAAGACGGATCGCCGAAACCCTGCAATGCGCGCCCGGCGAAATCGTCAGTGTGGCCGGACTCGATCCGGCCAAAATTCCGCCGGCCGATGAGATCGAGCGCAAGCTGCTCGCCCTCCGCGACGACCGCGAGCGTCTCGGCGGCGTCAATCTCCGCGCCGAGGAAGAGGCCGCGGAGTTGGCCAAGCAGCTCGACGGCCTGATCAAGGAGCGCGACGATCTCGCCCAGGCGATCGCCAAGCTGCGCGGCGCAATTTCCAGCCTCAACCGCGAGGGCCGCCAGCGCCTGCTCGACGCCTTCGGCACGGTCAATGAGAAATTCGGCGAGCTGTTCACCACCCTGTTCGGCGGCGGCAGAGCGGAACTGCAACTGATCGAATCCGACGATCCGCTGGAAGCCGGCCTCGAAATTCTCGCCCATCCGCCGGGCAAGAAGCCCACGGTCTTGTCGCTCTTGTCGGGAGGCGAACAGACGCTCACCGCGCTGTCGCTCATCTTCGCCGTCTTTCTCACCAACCCCTCGCCCATCTGCGTGCTCGACGAAGTGGACGCACCCCTCGACGACCACAACGTCGAGCGCTTCTGCAATCTCTTGGATGCGATGCTGGAGCGCACCGAGACGCGCTTCCTGATCATCACCCACCACGCGCTGACCATGGCGCGCATGCACCGGCTGTTCGGCGTTACCATGATGGAGCGCGGCGTGTCGCAGCTCGTCTCGGTCGATCTGCAGGAAGCCGAAGCGATGCGCGAGGCGAGTTAGTTATAGGGGTCGGACAATCGTAAATAACGCGAATGACTGTTGTCGACAGGCATTTTGGTAAACTCCGAAACACAGTCCCTTGTCACATTTCAACAAGGTGGTTGGCATTCGAAAG
>JANMQB010000324.1:0-5149 GCA_031370155.1 Hyphomicrobiales bacterium
GGCCCTGGTGTGGGCGCAGCCGAGGAAATGCGAGCCCGGCCCCACTTCCGCGATGGCGTCCATCGCCTGGCCGTTCTCGGAAAAATCGACGCCCTCGGCAAAGCGCTGGAACATGGTGAGCTGGTCGGCGTCGATGATGAACTTCTCGTAGCCGGAGACGAGGCCGCCTTCCAGCCAGCCCGCCGCATGCAGGCAGAAGTTAACCCCGCCCAGCAGCGTCGGCCACAGCGTATTGGCACTCTCATGCGCCGCCTGGGCATCGGGAAGCTTCGAGGCGCATAAGCCGCCGCCCGAGCGGAAGGGAACGCCGAGCCGCCTTGCAAGTTGTGCCGCACCGAAGAGCACATGGGCGGGCTCCGGCGTGCCGAAGGTGGGGGCGCCAGATTGCATGGAGATCGACGAGGCGAAGGTGCCGAACACCACCGGCGCGCCCGGCCGGCAGAGCTGGGTGAAGGCCATGCCGACGGAAGCCTCCGCCAGAATCTGGGTGAGGGTGCCGACCACGGTCACCGCCGACATCGCCCCCGACAGGATGAAGGGCGAAATCACGGTTGCCTGATTGGCGCGGGCATAGACCTTGAGCGCCCCCACCATGGTGCCGTCGAAGACCAAGGGCGAATTGGCGTTGATCAGATTGATCAGCACGCAGTTGTTGTCGACGAAATCGCCGCCGAACACCATCTTCGCCATGGCGACCGAGTCCTCGGCGCGCTCCGGCGCGGTGACCGAGCCCATGAACGGCTTGTCGGAATATTTGATGTGGGCATAGACCATGTCGAGATGGCGCTTGGCCACCGGAATGTCGACCGGCTCGCACACCGTGCCGCCCGAATGGTGCAAGGACGGCGACATGTAGGCGAGCTTCACGAAATTGCGAAAGTCCTCGATCGTCGCATAGCGGCGGCCTTCGTCGAGACTGCGGATGAAGGGCGGGCCATAGACGGGGACGAAAATCGTGTTGTTGCCGCCCACCGTCACGTTGTTGGCGGGGTTGCGGGCGAACTGCTCGAACTGGCGCGGCGCCGTCGCGATCAGCGAGCCCACCAAGCCCTTGGGAAAGCGCACCCGGTCGCCTTTGACGTCGGCGCCGGCCTGCTTCCACATAACGAGCGCCTCGGCGTCGTCGCGGAAATCGACGCCGATCTCCTGCAGCACCCGCTCGGCATTGTGCTCGATCAGCTCGAGCTGGTCGTCGGAGAACGGCTCGTAGAGCTTGATCTTGCGGCGGATGAAGCCGGTCTGGTGCAGCGTCGTGGAGGTGCGGGCGGCGCGGCGGGCATCGGCGCCGCCACGGCCGCGGCGGCCGGATGTTGCGGGCTGGACGTCGGTCATGGCTCTCGCTTCTGTTGAGAAAGTCTCACCTGCCGCGTGTTCTACGCTCAACAGAAGGAGCGGGCAGGGGAGGAAACGTCAGCCGGTGAGCCGGAAACGACGCATCAGAACGCCGCCTGCAACCGCTCCAGCCCGTGGAAATGATAGGTGTCGCGGGTGCGGGGCGTCCCGGCGAGAGCGAGCTTCGGCAGGCGCCGGAAGAGGAGGGGCAGGGCCACCTGCAATTCCAGGCGGGCGAGCGGCGCGCCGATGCAGAAGTGAATGCCCGCCCCGAAGCTCACATGCGGATTGGGATCGCGGGCGGGATCGAAACGGTCGGGCTCGGCGAAGCGGGCCGGATCGCGGTTGGCGGCTCCCAGCATCAGGCCCACTTCCTCGCCCTTGGCGAGGCGGATGCCGGCATAGTCCAAATCTTCCAGCGCATAGCGGGTGAAGACATGCAAGGGCGCATCGTAACGCAGCAGCTCCTCGATGTGGCCGCCAGTAATGCCGTCATGGATGCCGAGTTCGAGCAGCGCCTTGACGCCGTTGCCGATGGCATGGACGGTCGCTTCGTGGCCGGCATTGAGCAGGAGGATCGCGGTGGTGACGAGTTCGTCCTCCGAAAGCTTGTTGCCCTGTTCCTCGGCGCGGATCAGTTCCGACAGGAGATCTTCGCGCGGCGCCTTACGCCGTTCCTTGATGTAGCCGCGCATGAAATCGCTAAACGCGACGGTGGCGGCAACCGCCGCATCCTCGACCGCAGGGTCGCGCCGCGCCTGATACATGGCCACCATGTCGTGCGACCAGAGGAGCAACTGCTGCGCCATTTCATTGGGCACGCCGAGCAGATCGCAGATTACGGTCACTGGAATGGGGGTGGCGAATTCCGTCAATAAATCGGCTTCACCCTTCGTCTCAAATCCGTCGATCAAGCTATTGGAAAGACTCACGATTGCCGGACGCAATCGCTCCACCTGGCGGGACAGGAAGGAGCGGGTTACCAGAGAGCGGAGCCGGGTGTGAACCGGCGGTTCGAGTTCGAGCAGCGAATACTGTTCGAACGCATGGAAGGCTTTGAGATGCGAAGGCGTCTCGGGCCAGCCAAGGTCCTCGCGGCTCGCCACATGCAGAATCTGCCGGCCGAAGCGGCGGTCGCGCAGCAGTGCATTGACGTCCTCGTGGCTCGCGAAACACCAATAGCCGTATTGCTCCCACTTGAAGACCGGGAGCTTGCCGCGGATCGCATGATAGGCGGGATAGGGGTTCTGGTAGAATTGCGGATCGCGCGGGTCGAGGTCGACGGAACGTCTGTTGGAATCGATCTTCATGGCGGCTAGCCTAGCAAAGATGAAAGCCAATGAAACCGCCGTTCGCGCCGAATTCATCGTACTTGTCGCGCTCCTGACCGCCATGGTGGCGATGTCGATCGACGCCATGCTGCCGGCGCTTGGCGATATCGCGCGCGATCTCGGGGCGAAGAACCCGAATGACCGCCAACTCGTGCTCACCGTGTTCTTCGCCGGAATGACGGTGGGAACGCTCGTTTACGGTCCGGTCTCCGACAGTTATGGCCGCAAGCCCACGATATTCGGCGGCCTGGCGATCTTTGCGGCCGGAGCGCTCATATGCCTGTTCGCGACATCATTTCCCATTCTTCTGGCGGGCCGGGCCCTGCAGGGGCTGGGTGCCGCGGGTCCTCGCGTCGTCTCGCTCGCCATGGTGCGCGATGGAAGTTCCGGCAATGCCATGGCGCGGGTCATGTCCTTCGTCATGTCGGTATTCATGCTGGTGCCGATCTTGGCGCCGTCGATCGGCCAGGCGGTGCTGCTGGTGGCGGGCGGGCGCTGGTTCTTCGCTGGCTTCCTCGTCATGGCGTAGATCGCCTGCATCTGGCTGGCGCTGCGCCAGCCAGAAACCCTGCCGCGCGAACGGCGTCTGCCATTCTCGGCCAGGAGTATCTGGCAGGGAACGGTCGAAGTGCTGACCACGCCAATCACCTTCGGCTACACGCTGGCGGTGGGCGCGATCTTCGGCTCCTTCATCACCTATCTCGCCACCTCGCAGCAGATTTTTGCCGATCAGTATGGCCAGGGGAAGCTCTTCGCCGTCTGGTTCGGCGTACTGGCCGTGGGGATTTCCTTCGCCATGATGGTCAATGCCAGGCTGGTCATGCGCTTCGGCATGCGGATGCTTTCAAAATGGGCGCTGCGGGCAAGTCTGGTGCTGACCTTCGGTTTTCTGGCACTGTCCGTGGGTTTGGTTGGCCATCCGCCGCTGTGGACTCTCGGTGCCTGGCTCTTCGCCACCTTCTTTTGCAGCGGCATCCTGTTCGGCAATTACAACGCCATTGCCATGGAGCCCATGGGCCGCATCGCCGGGATTGCCGCCGCGGTGACGGGCTCGCTGTCCTCAGCTGTGGCGCTCGGCATCGGCGGCGCCATCGGCCTTCTCTATGACGGCACGGTGATCCCGCTGGCCGCCGGATTCGCCGGCTGCGGCACCGCCGCCTTTCTGCTGACCGAATGGGCGGAAAGGCGGCGGCGGTGAATAATCCGATCCTTGCCGATGCCGCCCGATTCCTGTTAGGCAGCGCCGGTGTCCAGACGCTATTCAGTCTTCGCCCTTGCCCATCACGCGCTGCAGCCGGAGCTGCCATGGCCGCGGGCCTGGCGCTCGCCCGCGCCGAAGAAATCCTATGACGCGGTCATTATCGGCGGCGGCGGCCACGGCCTGGCGACCGCCTATTATCTGGCGAAGAACCACGGCATCAGGAACGTCGCGGTGCTGGAGCGCTCATATATCGGCTCCGGCAATGTCGGGCGCAACACAACGCTGATCCGCTCCAATAACCTGATCGACGGCAACACGCAATTCTTCGAGCATTCGATGAAGCTGTGGGAGGGCCTCTCGCACGAGCTTAATTTCAACTGCATGGTGTCGCAGCGCGGCCAGATCGTGGTTGCCGTGAGCCCGGTCCAGCTCGATACCTTCGCGCGGCGCGGCAACATCATGCGGCTCAACGGCATCGACGCCGAATTGCTCGACCGCGGCGAGGTGATGAAGCTTCTGCCCTATCTCGATTATTCCAAGGAGGCGCGCTGGCCCATCTGGGGCGGCATTCTGCAGGGCCGCGCCGGCACGGTGCGCCACGATGCGGTGGCCTGGGGCTATGCCCGCGCCGCCGACGGTTTCGGCGTCGACATCATCGAAAATTGCGAGGTGACGGGCTTTGTCGTGGAGGGGGCCAAGGCGGTGGCGGTCGAGACCTCCCGCGGCCGCATCGATGCCGGAAAAATCGGCATCGCGGTGGCCGGGCATTCCTCCCATGTGGCGAAGATGGCGGGACTGCGCTTGCCGGTTGAAAGTCACATCCTGCAGGCCTTCGTCACCGAGCCGATCAAGCCAATCGTGCATCATGTGGTGTCGTGGGGGGCGGAGCTTTTCTACCTGTCGCAGTCCGACAAGGGCGGGCTGGTTTTCGGCGGCCACCTCGACGGCTTCAACACCTATACCCAGCGCGGCCAGTTCGCCAAAATCCAGAGCGTCGCCGAATGCGCCGTGTCGCTCATGCCGTTCATGTCCAGGCTGCGCCTCTTACGCCACTGGGGCGGCATCATGGATATGACGCCGGACGGCAGTCCCTTCATCTGCAGGACGCCCATCGCCAATCTCTATCTCAATGGCGGCTGGTGCTACCAGGGTTTCAAGGCGACGCCGGCGTCGGGCTGGACCTTCGCCCACACCATCGCCCATGACGCGGAACATGAATTGAACCGCCGCTACTCCCTCGACCGTTTCGAGACTGGCGGCGAGCTCGATGATTACGGCACCGGCA
>JANMQB010000330.1:0-1909 GCA_031370155.1 Hyphomicrobiales bacterium
AGCGCGACGACGGGCCGGTGAAGGGCGGGATAGGGAAGGCGGTGGATTGCAGCGAGAACACCACCAGCACGACCACGGGGAGGAAAATGAAGCCGTAAATCGCCAGGGCATAGCCTGCGGAAAGCAACTTCATAAATCCCCGCATCAGGTCCGCTCGATCTTCAGCCAGCGGGCGCAGGCGATATAGGCAATGGTCACCACGGCCATGAGGATAAGGGCGAGAGCGGAAGCGAGCGGAAAGTCGCCGCGGCGGCCAATCTGCATCATGATGAGCTGGGGCATGAGAAGCTCATTGTTGCCGCCTAAAATCTGCGGCGTGATGTAATCGCCGATTGCGAGCACGAAAGTGAGAAAGGCCCCCACCACGACGCCTGGAATGGTGAGCGGGAGAACAACATGGATAAAGGTGCGGATGGGGCCGGCGCCGAGATCGGCGGCGGCCTTGCGATAGTTGGGGCTCAATTGCTTCAGATTGGCGAAGATGGTGAGTGTCAGAAGCATCACGAAGAAATGCACGAAGCCGATGACCGTCGCGGCGCGGGTGTTGGCGAGCTGGACGGGTTCGGCGAGGATGCCAAAATCAATGAGTGCTGCATTGATCACGCCCTGCTCCGCCAGCACCAGCAGCCAGCTATAGGAGCGCACCACATAGGAGGTCCAGAAGGGCAAGACCGCCAGCATCA
Source organism: Hyphomicrobiales bacterium (assembly GCA_031370155.1). Classification (GTDB taxonomy): domain Bacteria; phylum Pseudomonadota; class Alphaproteobacteria; order Rhizobiales; family Aestuariivirgaceae; genus Aestuariivirga. The sequence continues at coordinate 684 of JANMQB010000330.1, forward strand.
GCGCCAGCCGCTGCCAGCGTTCCGGCACGACTTCCGCCAGTATCCAGGCGAAGGGATAGGCGAGCAGGATCGACGCCACGGTGACCATGGCCGTCACCTCCAGAGAATTGGTCATCGCCCGCCAATAGGCGGGATTGGCGAAGAACTGCCGGTAATTGTCGAGGCTGGGCCCGTCCACGCCCAGCGGCGCCAGGCTCACCGCCGCCATGGCGATGAAGGGCAGGACGAAGAAGACGACCGTCCACGCGAGCGCCGGGCCGACGCTCGCCCATGGCGCCAAGCCGCTCCGCCCTCTCATTCACTGGGCCTGCAGCATCTCGGTCCAGACATCCTGCATCTTCTTGTCGAGCGCCTCGTCGGGCGCCGGATTGGGCTGGGCGCGGGCGAGGAAGCCGGGCTGCTCATCGAAGCGCAGGATTTTCTTGTCGGCGTCGCTGAGTGCCGCCTTCCGGTTGGCCGGCATGCCCCAATAGCAGGCGGACGTGGCAAGCCGCGCCTGGCCCTCGGGGCTCATCACGTACTGGATGAATTTGAGCGCCAGATCCTTGTTCTTGCTCGTCTCGAACATGGCGAGCGACTGCGACCACAGGATGCCGCCCTCCTTGGGGATGGCGAAATCCATGGCCGGGTTTTCGCGGGCCAGCCCCGCCGTCACCCATTCGCCGCCGCCCACCAGGATATCGACCTCGCCGGTGGCGATCGCCGTCTGGCTGGCGACCACGTCGGTCACCGCCTTGGAGTTGGCCTTCATCTTGAGGAGAACCTCCTTGATGGCCGGCAGATCGGCCTCGGTCAGCTCCGCCGTCTTCTTGCCGATGGCCATGGCGGCCATGCCGATCACCGGCAGGTAATAGTCGTAGATGGCGATGCGGCCCTTGTACTTGTCGCCCAGCAGGCTGGCCAGCGTCTGCATGTCGGCGGCATCGGCCTTGGTGTTGTTGTAGCTGATCGAGTTATAGCCGAATTTCTCGGTGATGCCGTAGCGCTTGCCGCCAATCTTGGTGGTGGCGTCCATCAGCACTTCCGGGAAAATGTCGGCGATGGGCAACTGGTCCTCGGGCAGGGCCGCGAACAGCCCCCGGTCGACGCCGCGGCGGACATCGATCGAGTCGATCACCATCACGTCCCAGTCGCCGGGCTGCGACTGCTCGATAATGGCGAGGCCGGCGCCGGTGCCTTCGAATTCCTTGACATTGACCTTGACGCCGCTCGCCTCCTCGAAGGGC
>JANMQB010000332.1:0-2285 GCA_031370155.1 Hyphomicrobiales bacterium
AGCTGCGGGAATCGCGGACCCTCCGGCAAATTGCCGGACGATTGTCGAAATTTCGGCACCCTGTATGAGAGGCTGGAATCGTCGCCATACGCCGCGCGGGAATAGGACAGATAGTAGGACAGGAGGCAAGTCAGTTATTAATTGTCCTGTAATTTCCGCGTCTTATGTTAATCTATTGGCGGAAGGGGAGGGATTCGAACCCCCGATACGCTATTAACGTATGCACGCTTTCCAAGCGTGTGCCTTAAACCACTCGGCCACCCTTCCGCAAAGACGGCGCAATATAGCGGCGCTCGCTCCCCGTTCAAGCACTGTTGAGTGGCCGTGAAGGCTTTGACAGACTATATCGGAGGCATCGCCGCAGGAGATCCAACCCCATGTTCTTCGCCCGCAAGAAGCTCGAAATGCCCGATGCCGCCCATGCGCTCGCCGGCCGCCCCGATCCCATTGCAACCGCCAAGACCCATTTCGTCAGTGGCCATGCCCTGAAAGGCCCTTATCCCGCAGGCAGCGAAACGGCGATCTTCGCGCTCGGCTGCTACTGGGGGGCGGAGCGCAAGTTTTGGGCGGTTCCCGGCGTCTGGGTGACGGCTGTTGGCAATGCCGGCGGCTTGACCCCCAATCCCTCTTATCAAGAGGTATGCTCCGGACTGACCGGCCATGCCGAATCGGTGCTGGTGGTCTACGACCCCGCCAAGGTCGGCTACGAGCGGCTGCTGCAAGTGTTCTGGGAGGCCCATGACCCGACCCAGGGCATGCGCCAGGGCAATGATGTCGGCAGCCAATACCGTTCGGCCATCTACTGGACGAGCCCGGCACAGCGCGATGCGGTACTGGCGTCGAAGGCCGCCTATGAGAAGGCGCTGGCCGCCAAAGGCTTTGGCCCCATCACCACGGAGATCGCCGAGGCCGGTCCATTCTATTTCGCCGAGGACTATCACCAGCAATATCTCGCCAAGAATCCGCACGGCTATTGCGGGCTGGGCGGCACCGGCGTTGCCTGCCAGATCGGGACGGGGGTCAGCGCCTAAAGGGGGATGATTTCGAGATGAATCCATTTCCCTCCCCCTTGTGGGGGTGAGCTTGCGAACGCCGCGAAGCGGCCGGCCGGATTAAGGGTGGGGGTCGCTCCGGTCCATCAGTGCGTAGTTTCGAATTTTCAACTGTTGGACCACCAGACCCCCACCCCTAACCCCTCCCCACAAGGGGGAGGGGGAAACCGGTTGATCCGGTCTGAACTGATAAAACTCTAAACGTCCAAGTTCGCCACGTTCAGCGCGTTTTCGCGGATGAAGTCGCGGCGCGGTTCGACGACGTCGCGCATCAGCTTGGTGATGATGTCGTCGGCCTCGTCGAGTTCCGAGACCCTGACGCGCAAGAGCGAGCGGGCATTGACATCGAGGGTCGTCTCCCAGAGCTGTTCGGGGTTCATTTCACCCAGGCCCTTGTAGCGCTGCATGGTGATGCCCTTGCGGCCGGCGGCGAAGACGGCTTCGAGAAGATCGCTGGGCCCGTGGATCACCGTGTCGGAATCCTTGCGGCGGAGCTTGGCGGGCTTGGCATAGATTTCCTGCAGATGCGCCGCCTTCTTGTCGAGGCGCAGAGCATCGGAGGAAGCGATGAGCTTGCCGTCGAGCGTCCAGCTTTCCGTGACGCCGCGCACTTCGCGCGCGAAGGTCAAGCCCCCGTCGGCGGTCGGCGTGCCGCTCCAGCCGCGCTCGGTCTCTTCGGAAATCGCATCGAGGCGCCTGGCAATATAGGCCGCGGCGGCGGCGCCGTTGTCGGCGTTGGAGAGCACGTCCGGATTGAGGGCGCCGGCAATCGCCGCCTGCTCGATCACCATGCGCGAATAGCGCGAATGCAGCGCATCGAGGGCGGCGCGGATCGCCAGGGCCTCCTCGACGATCGCCCGCAAGTCCGCACCGGCGCGTTCGCTGGCGCTGGCGAGCTGCAAGGTAGAGCCTTCCAGACCGGTATCGATCAGATAGTTTTCCAGCGCCTTGCCGTCCTTGAGATATTGCTCGGAAGCGCCGCGCTTCACCTTGTAGAGCGGCGGCTGGGCGATATAGAGATGGCCGCGATTGATCACTTCCGGCATCTGCCGGTAGAAGAAGGTGAGCAGCAGGGTGCGGATATGGGCGCCGTCGACATCGGCGTCGGTCATGATGATGATCTTGTGGTAGCGCAGCTTGCCGATGTTGAATTCCTCGCGGCCGATGCCGGCGCCGAGTGCGGTGATCAGGGTTCCGATCTCGGCCGATGACAGCATCTTGTCGAAACGGGCG
>JANMQB010000354.1:0-8901 GCA_031370155.1 Hyphomicrobiales bacterium
TCAATAAAGGGTAGCGTCCCCTTTTCCTCCGACTTTCGCTGAGCCTCAAGCGTGGTCTTGTATGAATTGAACGCGGCATTGTATGCGACGGCAAATGGATTGACGACGCGGATTTCCCACTTGTCTTGAACGTTCTTTAGGTCGCTCGTAAAAGAATTGATGAAGTCGACTGCGCTGGCCATTTGAGTTTCTCCGTTTCGCTGTTGTGATCCCTAGAGGCCGGAAGCGATCAGGCAGTGTTTGGTCACCCTACCTTATACACAAATTCCTCATTCTCGACTCCCACCTTCGCCTCGCTTATCTCCTCGCGCGCCATGGACTTGTTGAGAATCTGCCGCGACAGGGCGGGCAGCAGCGTGTTGGTCACGATATTGTCGACCATGCGGCCGCCGGAGTCGGGATCGTTGCACAGGGACACGATCTTCTGGACGACCGCATCGTCGTAGACGAAGGCCGCATCGTGATTGTCGCGGATGCGGCGGCCGATGCGGTCGAGCTGCAGGCGCACGATGGCGCCGAGCATTTCGCCCGACAGCGGATAATAGGGAATGGTGACGATGCGGCCCAGAAGCGCCGGCGGAAAGGCCTGCAGGAGATGCGGCTTCAGCGCCACCGACAATTCTTCCGGATCGCGTGGCCTTTCACCGTTGCCGGAGACCTGCACGATCAGGTCCGTGCCGACATTGGTGGTCAGGATGATCAGCGTGTTCTTGAAATCGATGCGCCGCCCGCTGCCGTCCTCCATCTGGCCCTTGTCGAAGACCTGGAAGAAAATCTCGTGCACGTCGGGATGGGCTTTTTCGACCTCGTCGAGCAGCACCACGCTGTAGGGCTTGCGCCGGACGGCCTCGGTCAGCCGCCCGCCCTCGCCATAGCCGACATAGCCGGGAGGCGCCCCCTTCAGGGTCGAGACCGTATGGGCCTCCTGGAACTCCGACATGTTGATGGTGATCATGTTCTGCTCACCGCCATACAGCGCCTCGGCAAGCGCCAGCGCCGTCTCCGTCTTGCCGACGCCGGAGGGCCCGGCGAGCATGAACACGCCGATCGGCTTGTTGGGATTGTCGAGTTTCGCCCGGTTGGTCTCGATGCGCCTGGCGATCATCGCCAGACCATGGCTCTGACCGACGACGCGCCGGTTGAGGATTTCGGCAAGATTGAGGATCGTCTGCACCTCATCCTTCACCATGCGGCCGACCGGAATGCCGGTCCAATCGGAGACGACCGCGGCCACGGCCTGTTCATCCACGAAGGGGTAGATCATCCGCTTGTCGGGTTCGATCGCCTCCAGTTTGGTTATCATATCCTTGAGCTTGGCGCGTGCCTCGTCGGCTCCCTCGCCGGCAGCGACCTTCTTCCGCAAATCGTTGATCTCGCCGACCGCTGCCTTTTCCAAAGCCCAGTTCTCTTCCAGCGTCTTGAGCTTCTCGCGCGCCTCCGCAATGGCCGTCTTGAGATCGTCGATCCGCTCCTCATCGGCGGCACCAATGTCGCGTTCGCGCTCGAGGGCGGTCAGTTCCGTTTCGCGCGCCGCGATTGCAACCCGCGTATCCTCGACCGCGGCAGGGGTTGACGTTTGCGATACCGCCACGCGCGCCGAGGCCGTGTCGAGCAGGCTCACCGCCTTATCCGGCAGCTGCCGCGATGGAATGTAGCGGTGCGACAGCTTCACCGCCGCGACCACGGCCGGATCGGAGATGTGCACGTTATGATGCTTCTCCATCGGCGCCAGCAGCCCGCGGATCATGTCGCAACAGCGCTCGACCGACGGCTCTCCGACCAGGATCGGCTGGAACCTGCGGGTCAGCGCCGGATCCTTTTCGATGTGCTGGCGGTATTCCGACCAGGTTGTGGCGGCAATCGTCCGCAGCGTCCCGCGCGCCAGCGCCGGCTTGAGCAGATTGGCGGCATCTCCGGTGCCCGCAGCGCCGCCCCGCTCCAATCAGCGTGTGGGCCTCGTCGATGAAAAGGATGATGGGCACGGGCGACGATTGCACCTGGTCGATCACCGAGCGCAGGCGTTGCTCGAATTCGCCCTTCATCGACGCGCCCGCCTGCATCAGGCCGATGTCGAGGGCATAGAGCATGTTGCCTCTGAGCGGCGGCGGGACATCGCCCGCGGCGAGGCGCTGGGCAAAGCCTTCGACGACGGCGGTCTTGCCGACACCGGCCTCGCCCGTCAGGATCGGGTTATTCTGGCGCCGCCGCATCAATACGTCGATGATCAGGCGGATTTCCTCATCGCGGCCGACGATCGGATCCATCTCGCCGGCGGCGGCCTTCTGGGTGAGGTCGACGGCATAGCGGTCCAGTGCCGTAGTGCCCTTTGCGCCTTTCGCAGCCACGTCACCGGGCGTTCCCGCCGCCCGCAGTCCCGAGCCATCCATCGGGCGCAGATTTTCCTCTTCCGAATTTCTCCAGATCTTCTGGTGCTCATTCGTCAGATTTTCCACATCCACGCGGCTGAATTCCTTCGAGATGCCGGCGAGCGAGCGCGCTGTCTTCGTCTCCTTGAGGAGTGCGGTGAGAATGTGCCCCGTCCTGATCTGCGTCTCGCCGAACAGCAAAGTCGCATAATGCCAGCCACGGTCCAGCGCATCGATCACGTTGTCGGAAATTCCCGGCATTTCCGTCTTGTTGGCCGCAAAACCCGCCACCGTGGCATTCACATCCGACAGAAGCCTGGCGCGATCGAGTTTGAAATGATCGGCCGTGAGCGACAGGTCGGTGCGGTCCATCTGCAGGATTTTCAAAAGCCAGTGGGCGAGTTCGATATTGCGGTGGCCCGCGCCCTTGGCGTGACGGAACGCCTGCATGAAGGAGTCGTAGCCAACCCGGTTCAGTTTGCCGGTGACGGCCTCAAGACTGATATCCGCCATGTGAATTTCTCCCGTCCGCCGATGCTCGTCGCGTTGATGACTGCTTGCGTCCTGCGCTTTCAGCGGGCCTGAACCTGCAGTCCCGGCGCCAGCCCGCGCGATCCGGCCGGCTCTTATCCGTCATCCAGGTCGTCCAGCCGAGGCGGCCAAAACCGCCAAGGCGAGCCGGGCGCGTTTCATGCTCCGCAATGGCGATCTCGACATCATAGTCCAGCAGGCTGCCGAGATAGAAATAGATCGCATCGGCCTGCTTCTCGCAGAAGGCGCCGTCCGGCAGGAAGGCTTCGAATTGAGCCAGACTCTTTGCGAAAATGCGGATACGGAACTTGTCCTGGACGCTGTAGACCGATCCACCAAGAAGCGTATCGTTTCCCAAGCTCGCGTGCTTGACCGACAGCGACGATTGATCGGCGGCTTCGAGCGGCAACCAAAGTCCCACCATCTGTTCGACTTCGACATCCGCGCTGAACAGGAACGCCACCATGTTCTCGACCCGCGACGCACTCTTGACCGCAGGTCCCATCAGCCCTGCCAACGGCAATTTCGTCAAATCGCCGAGGCTGTCGCGATGCTGATAGGGCCTTGTGCCCATTCCCGTCGCCGCACCCACATAATCCATGAAACGGTCTTGCTCGGGGCGATCATGCTGCGCAGCCGGACGGGCATCAGCCCAGGCCCTGTAGAACAGCGCGAGGAAGCGGTGGTTGAAAATGTCGAGAAACCGGGCAAATGACTCATCGCGCGCGTCGCACCACAGCCGGGCTTCCACTGTCAGGTGCAGCGGCAGCGGACCCTGCGGCCCCAAAAGTCCGGCAAACCGGCACAGCAGGCGGATCCGGTCGTGAACGTCGCGATCAAGCCGCGTGAGGTTGGAAGCGGGAAACTCAAGATAGGGATCCTGCCCGAGGACCAGCAGTTCTTCATCCCGCGCGCCGGCATCGCCGATGCGGGGCCGGTCGGGCGCGGCACGCTCGATCGACCGCAGCACGTCGAAGAAGTCGAAGCGCCACGGTTCCCGAGCCAGGTCCTCGAAGAAGTTCATAGCACGACCCGCGCCCCGATACGCGGCGGCCAGCGCACGATCTCCCCCCGGTCGTTCGATCTGATGACCGTCTGGGTGAAGGTGTTGATCGGCGCATATTCGGTGAAGAAGCGGTCGAGCACCGCGCCGAAGAGAAATATTCCGCTGCCTTCATAGGCTCTTTCGTCGAAGGTCACGGTGATCTCGAGGCCCCGGGCCGCTCCGGTGCCGGAGGTTTGACGAACCCGGCGCACGATGGGCCGGCTTTCGACGCTGAGAATGCCGCGGATGCGGCGCTCCGTGGCGCTGTCGGGCGTGCCGGCAAAGAGCGACAGGATTTCCCGCAAGGCTTCACCCGGCTCGTCCGAACCCCGGCCGGTCAGCCCCAAATGGTTCAGGCTCAGAATGCTGATCAGGCGCCAGGCCGGCGAATGGCTTTGCAAGCCTCCCGCAGTGCGCGCGGCTGTGACAATCGACTCCAGTGGCGGGGTGGGACCCGACAGGCATCTGACCGGCAACGCGGTATTGTCCTCGATGATGAAGTCGGCGCCGCCCTGCCCGACGGGCAGGTGTTCCGTCAGGTGCCGGTTCGAGCACAGGACGCGCACGCTCAGCTCGGCAATCTGCGGCCCCTTGGTGCGGTCGTGACCGGCAAGGGTCAGAAAAGTATCGGTGCCGAGATACGACGGCGCCTGGCCACGCCGCTTCTCCTCGTTGGTGCGCCTTCGTTGCATCCGCCGCGCCGTGTAGAACAGCGCCCGATTCTCCGGCAGACCGGCGGGCGGCGCCGAATACAGCGGATTGACTTCGGTCTTTTCGCCGCTGCCGGCAAAATGCGCATAGACTTTCAGAATGCTATGAACTTCGTAATCGAGATAGCGGCTGCGGTCGGACACGACATGATATTCATGTTCATTGCTTTTGACCGGCACGCGGGCGGCCTGCATCTCGAACAGATTGACCGCGGGAGCGGCAAAGAGAGCGAAGGAATGAGGCCGCACGGATGAAGCCAGGCGCGCATCCGACTGGTCGAATGAAAAAATGATGTCGAGCGTCCGCGCGGCAATTTTCGGCAACACCTTTGCCAGACCGCAAAGCTGGAAGCCTAGAAACTTTTGCGGAAAGACGAAAAGTTCGCGCAGCAGATCAAAGCCCCGGAAAACCCGGCGGTCGCCGGCAAACAGGGGCTCGTGAGGATAAAAGCCCACCTGCCGCAGACAGTCCTCCGGCGCCCGCACAAGAACCGGATCGCCAAATTCATTGAGGTAGCGGAAGTGGATGGCCCGGCAATGGGCAAACAGCTTTTCGTAGAGCCTTACGCTGTCGGCTTCATTGCCACAAAGATGAAAGGTGAGGTCGTCGGTCCGGCAACTCGAAATCCACAATTCCGGTTTGGATTGGGCGGTCTTGTCATCCGGTTCGCTCTCCATCAGGGCGGCGCTGCGCCGGACCAGGGACATCTGCATGCCGGCCATGGTGTCGCGGCCGGTGTCAAGGCCAAGAGCCTGAAGCGCACCCGGCGCCGGAAAGAATTCCGCATTCGTCACGACGAACGGCCACAGCGTGATGCTCGAATTGAGTCTGAACCTACAGGCGACGCGGCGGTCCTTTTCGACATAACGGGCTTCCAGAGACGTTCCCGCGCCGAGCTTCACACCGTTCTTGAGATTGGGCTCCTCGAACGGCGGCTCGATCCCGACAAGCATGGCGGAGGGGGTCGGCGCCAGGTAGTGGGGAACGAGCTGGTCAAGCAGATTATTGGTGAATTCCGGAAACTCGTGCTTCAACTTGAGCTGAACGCGCGCCGCCAGATAGGCCGCCCCGCCGAACAATCCTGCAATCATGGGATCCATGTGATCGGTGGTCAAACCGCCCAGGCGCTCTGCGACGCCCGGGAATTCCTCGGCAAACTCCGCGGCACTTTCCTTGAACAGTTTGAGTTCACGATTGTAGAGCTCGAGGAATTCGCGGTTCATCGGCCTTACAACCGGGAGAGTTTTAACTTGCCGCTGTCAAGTTCGAGATCGGCCACGAACTCAAGCGGAACGTCGACAGGCGCTGCGAACATTTCGGCATGGACATTGAACCTGATCTTCAGAGATGCCGCATCGACCGAGGTGTCCCGCTCGACTGCAATCGAGGAATTGACCAGGCGCGGCTCGAAGGCCCGGAGTGCCGCGCGGATTTGCTCGCCAATATTGCCGGCGGCATTTTCGTCTATCGAGATCGCCGTCAGGTCGGGAAAGCCGTAGTTGAGGATCGACTGCGCGACATGGGTGAGCTCCGTCAGATCCTGCGCGGCCGCCAGATTCGTGGTGTTGAGCAATGCCGCGATGTCGTCGGCAAGCTCAAGGCGAAGCCTGGCCTCGCTCACGGCATTGCGTGGCGAGGCACGCCTGCCGGCCAGCACGCGCTCACCCGCCTCGTCTCGGATGTCGGACTCCTTGCGGCTGTCGCGCTCGCGAAACGCGGCGCGGAACGCCTGCATGAGCGGCGGCACGAAACGGTCGGTCTTTTTCAATTCGGCCATCGGCCACATCATGCCTTAAGCGAGCGCGAGGCGCGCAGCAATTGGCGCCATCATTGAATTCCGTTGCTGCCCGACGCCACCGTGACAGCCTTTCGGTATCCGGCGCGCGGGCATGATGGAGCAACAGGCCTAACCCATCAGGGACGACGGAGAAGGAAACCAATCCTCCCTGCGCGCTCCAGAACTAGGCAGACGTGTTGGCGGCAATGTCCCACTTGCACTCGCCCGCCACTTCACCGGTCCCGTCCGGCTTTTGCACGAAGTATTCGAGGTGGAACTTCGAAAAATTCAGCGTCAGGTTTTCCGTGAGCCGGTCTTCGCCGCCCGATCCGCCCTCCGACAGCCCCGTGACTATGACATCTTCCAAGGTCAACTTAATGTACTCGAGCGGCTTTTCGCCGGCCTTGCGGACGACCAGTATTCCGTTCTTGATGTGCTTGCCGTTGCACATGAACAGAAACAGGGTACCGGACGCCTTATCGGTATATTTGGTGACCGACAAGTCTTGAACGCTGACTTTTCCGCTGCCGCCACCGCCGCCCATATGCGTCGTGCCGCCCTGGCTACCGCCCCAGGACCACGCCAGCACATCGATCTCATCTGGGTGCGCGCTGTCCTGCGCCTCGCCCTTGACGCCGTCCAGTTTCAAAAACATGTCGACTGCCATGCTGTCCTCCCGCTTTGCCGTGTGCCATCAGTTCATTACCGAAGGCCCCGCTAACTAATCACGTTCACCTGCCAAGCACAATCCTTCGGTCGGGTGGCAAATCAAGATTTTCAGCGGGCGCACGCGGTTTCTCTACTTCTTCGTTCCCGGCAGCCGGGATACCAGGCTGAGCCCGATGTCCATGCCTTCGAGTTGATAATGCGGGCGCAAATAAAAGCGGGCGGCGTAGTAGCCGGGATTTTCCTCGTCCGGAAAGACCTCGACCTTGGCAGCGGCCAGCGGTTTCCGAGCCTTGGTCTGAACGGACGAATTCTTCGGATCGCCGTCGACATATTTATTAATCCAGTCCTGCAGATATCTGCGCAGTTGATCCTCTTCCATGGTTTCGCCGATCTTATCGCGAACCATGCATTTCAGATAATGGGCAAAGCGCGACACCGCGAACATATAGGGAAGGCGGGACGACAGATTGGATGAGGCGGTCGCCTCCTCATCCACAAATTTCTTCGGCTTGAACAGGGACTGGGCCCCGATGAAAGCCGCCTTGTCGGTGTTCTTCCTGTGGATCAGCGGCAACAGCCCCGCCTTCGAAAGTTCCGCCTCGCGCCGGTCGCTGATGGCGATTTCGGTGGGACACTTGAGATCGACTCCGCCGTCGTCGGTGGGGAAGGTGTGGGTCGGCAAGTTGATCACTTCGCCACCCGATTCGACGCCGCGAATGCGCACCGTCCAGCCCCACTCCTTGAAGGCCCGGTTGATATTGGCACCCATGGCATAAGACGCATTCATCCAGCCGTATTTCTCACCCTTGTGCCCGTCGGTGTCCTCCTCGAAAGCGAATTCCTCAACCGGCTCCGATTTCGCACCATAGGGCTGACGCGCCAGAACCCGCGGCATGCACAGCCCAAGGTACCGGGCATCCTCCGAGTCGCGCAGCGACTTGTATGCAGCATAGTCGGGCGTATCTAAAATCTTGCCGATGTCGCGCGGATTGGTGAGCTCGGTCCAGCTGTCCATGCCGAGCAGCGTGGGGTTCGCGCCGGCGATGAATGGGGCATGCATGGCGCCGGCTACTTTGCCGATGTCACGCATCAATTGCACGTCCACCGGCGATTGGTCGAAATGGTAATCGCCGATCAGGGCGCCATAAGGTTCGCCGCCAAGCTGACCGTATTCCGCCTCATACAGGCTCTTGAACAGCGGGCTTTGGTCCCAGCGCGCCCCCGGATAGAGTTTAAGATCGCGGTAGAGCTCATTCTTCGAAATGTTGATCACGCGGATTTTGAGCGTCGAGTCGGTCTCGGAATTGAAGACTAGATAATTAAGGCCGCGCCAAGCGCTCTCGATCTGCTGAAATTCCGGCGTGTGAATGATCTCGTTGAGCTGGGCGGTCAATTGCTGATCGAGCTTGGCGATCATCGACTCGAGCGTGTCGAGGACGTCGTCCTTGACCAGGGATGTATCCGCCAAAGCCTGCTGAACCAGCGTCGCGACGGCGTTCTCCACCTCTTGGGCGGCCCGGTCGGTGCGCGGCTTGAAGCTCTTCTTCAACAGCCCGGCAAAAGCTTCGGGATCGTGCGTTTCCGCAACTTTCCCGCTGCGTTCCAACTCCGTTTCCGCTGCCATCTCTCACTCCTTTAATTGACCGCCGCCGGTGCCGGTGATCTACGATTGTGGCGTCTCCGACTCGTTCTTTTCGGCAGCCTGCTTCTCGTTAAGAAGGCGCATCAGCTCGGGGTCCTTGAGAAGTGCCTTGAGCTGGTCCTCGGCGGCAACCTTACCGTCCATGTAGCGCTGCAGATTG
>JANMQB010000447.1:0-3248 GCA_031370155.1 Hyphomicrobiales bacterium
CGATGAAGGAGGCGATGCGGTAGAGGCCTTCGAGGTCCGACATGTCCGACAGAAACACCTTCAAGACCACCAGCACCATGACGGCCAATCCGGCATAGCGGATATATTGGCGGGCGAGCCTGATGCCGGCGATGAACAGCGCCAGCGCCGAGGCGAGCCAGACCGCCGAATAGGCGTAGGACTCGGCAATCGTCTCGGACCACGGCACCATCACCGGGCCCTGGAAGACCCGCTTGGTCTCGAGCGTCACATAGGCGAGCGCCAGCACCAGCGCCAGGAGACCTGCGGCCGGGCGCAATTTGTCCCAGCCGATGCCCGCCAGCTTGCGGGCGATCAGGCCGAGCAGGATGACCGGCGCCAGATAGGCGAGAAGCAGCGCATTGAACACGAGATTGCCCGGAACCGGATCGCCGCTGACCACGGGATTGAGAGCCAGCAGGCTCAACAGCACGATCGCCGCGCCGGAGCCGGCAATCAGCAGGCGCGCGCCCCACCTGGATATGAAAGACGAGAAGACTTGCTGCCGGTACATCAGGCCATAGGCGGCGGCGAGCCAGGTGAGAATATGGGCGGCCATTTCGAGAAGCCGCGGTTCGTCTTCGGTGACACCGCCGCCGATCAGGACGCGCAGTTCCAGCGAGACGAGCGAGATGGCAAGGCCGAGGCTGAGACCCTCGAGCGACATGGCGGCGCGGAGTTGTCCCGCCGACTTCAGCCAGCGGCTGGCGGCGAGAAACAGCAGGACCGGAACGCCATAGCCATAGATCACCCAGTGCTGGCCAAGCGGCAAGGTGCGGTCGTCGAACCACAATTGGTGCGAGATGAAGAGGCGAAGCGCCGCGAGCGAGGCCAGGGCCACGGCGATGGGCCCAAGCAGGCGCACGGCAATGATGTTCGTGCCATAGGCATAGGCGGCGGCGAGTGCCGCAATGGCAATGGTCAGCCAGACGCCGTCGAACAAGCGGTCGAGAGTGAAGAGAATCAACGCGGCGGCGCCGCTGGCGAGAATTCCGCAGGCAAGATCGACGGGTTTTTCGGCAAGCCGGGCGCGCATCGACCAGCCGGCCACGATCAAGGCCAGCGCGTAGCCGGCACCCGGTGCCGCCCACGCCATCGCGGAAAGAAGCCCGTCGACCCTTCCCCATGCAGCAACGACGAAGCACAATGCCGAGCCCGCGGCGAGCGCCGACCAGATGACGGGTGCTATCTTGAGCCGCAGTCCGGCTAGCCCTGTGAGCGTGAAGGCGAACGCCGCCGCCAGCATCCAACGGAGGAATTGCGCGGCATCGCCGCCCAGCAGACTGGTCCACAGGCCGCTCTCGTCCATTGCGAATTCATGGAAGGCTGCCTCGCGCCAGGCCATGAGAACGACGAGCGACAGGAGCGCGGCGGCGGGCGCCAGCAAGGCAAGGCCGTCCTTGAACCAGGCCAGCGCCACCAGACCCGCCATGCCGGCGACAAAGATGACGAGTGCCAGCGCCGCGTGATCGCTTTCGCCAACCAGAACCGCCAGAACCAATGCGGCGGCGGCGAGGCCCGCGATCGCAATGACCAGCGGCTGGGTCATCAGCTTCGGCGCCAAGAGCGTGCCCGACGCCTCTTCCAGTATGACGCGGCCGGCAATGGCGAAGGTGGCAATGCCGCCCAGCGCCAAGGCAAAGAGGCCAATTGCTGGAATATCCGGCGTCTCGAAAACGCCGCCGCCGAGCCACAGCAGCGCCCACAGCGCCGAACCGGCAATCGCGGCATATCCAAGCCACCACCATGGGCGCAGCCGCAGGATGGCGAAGCTCGCGGCGAGGATCGCCAGGAGATAGGGAAAGAAGCTCCAGGCATTGGGATCGGGCGACGGGATGAGACTTGGCGTCACATAGGAGCCGAGGAGGCCGAGAGCGGCGATCATCGGGCCCTGGCGGAGCGACAGGGCAAGGGCGCCGAGGCCCAGGGCCGCAAGCCCGATAAAGGCCACGAGCGGCGCCACCAGTTCATAGAGCGCGTAGGACGCATAGATGCTGCCGAAGGCGGTGACGAAGCCCGCCGCCGCCAAGGCCTGCGGCACGTAATCGGGCTGCAGGCCGGCCACCGGCTGAGACAAAGGTTTCCTCCGCAGGGCCTCGCCGGCCGCCACCAGGGCGCCGCCGAGCAGAAGGCCGAGGATAATCTGCAGGGCGGGCGGGATCAGTCCCTCGTCATAGGCATACTTGACAAACAGAAGACCGCCGATGGCAATGGCGACGCCGCCGATCCACACGAACCAGCGCGAGGCGAGTGCCTGTTCCATGTCGCGCTTCGGCCGGGCTGGTGCGGCAGCGGGCTGCCACTTGGCGGCGGGCGGAACTTCAGCGGGCTCTGCCGCTTTCGGTTCCACCGGCTTCGGAAGTTCTGCGGCCTTTGCCGTGACCGACGGCGGCGTTGGCGCAAGCCCCGTCCCCCGCATTTTTGCCACGTCATCGGCAAGATTGCCGAGCTGCAATTTGAGCTGGGCGAGACGCGATTCGAGTTTGGAGATCTTGCTCAAGGCGACCAGCGCCATGACAAAAACACCAATGGTGATCAGAAACCCAAGACCATACATGTGCCCTGCCCCATTTGAGTCGCGGTCAGGCACAGCTTGCACCGGGAGCGCCAAAGAGAGAAGTAACAAGCCATGACACTCCGCCAGGACATCAGGCCGGCCCTGTGGTCGCCCTCCTCCGTGGCCTGGGAGATTTCGCCCGGCTTCGTGGCCTATCCGGAGGCCGTGGCCCGCATGGAGCGCGAGGCGGAGGCAATCTCACGCGGGCAAGCTCAAGAGCGCGTCTGGCTCCTCGAACATCCGCCGCTCTATACCGCGGGCAGCAGCGCCCACGATGAAGACCTTGTGGCGCCCGGCCGTTTCCCGGTCTTCAAGACCGGCCGCGGCGGGCAATATACCTATCACGGGCCGGGCCAGCGGGTCGCCTATGTGATGCTCGATCTCAAGCGCCGCGGAACCGATGTGCGGGCCTTCGTGGCCGGCCTCGAGCAATGGCTGATCGCGGCGCTGGCGCTCATGGGTGTCGAGGGCGAAAGGCGCGAGGACCGGGTGGGCGTGTGGGTGCGGACCGCCAGCGGCGAAGCCAAGATCGCCGCCATCGGCATCCGGCTCCGGCATTGGGTGAGCTTCCACGGCATCAGCTTCAATGTGGCGCCCGACCTTGCCCATTTCGACGGCATCGTGCCCTGCGGGGTCAAGGACCGCGGCGTCACCAGCCTCGCCCGTCTCGGTC
>JANMQB010000480.1:0-7343 GCA_031370155.1 Hyphomicrobiales bacterium
CATCCGAACCGCGCCGTCGCCGATCGCATGGACGGCGATCTGCAAACCCCGCCGGTCGGCCTCCACCGCCACTTGCGCAAAATGTTCCGGCGTGAACAGGGGCTCGCCCCGCCAGCCTGGCCGGTCGGCATAATCGTCGAGCATGACGGCGGTCCAGCTGTCGAGCACGCCGTCCACGAAAACCTTGACGAAGCCCGAGGCGAGCTTCTCTGAATGGTAGCACTGGTGCATGGCGCTGGCCTTTTCCAGCTCTGCAAGGCCCATGAAATTCTTCATGTGGAACGGCACCCGCACCCGGCACGGAAGTTCGCCGCGCCGGTCGAGTTCATCGAGCAGTTCCAGGGTGTAGAGATTGCCGTCCATGTTGTGGATCGAGGTGATGCCGTGGCGCGCGCAATGGTCGAGGCCGCGCTTCATCACCGCGAGATCGTGCTCGAATTCCGCCGCCGTAGGCCGCGGCTCCGGCTCGCCACCGGTCACCAGGCCGAGACGGTCACGGTTTCCCGATTTCGACAGCGAGCGCACCGGATCGATGGCCTCGCCCTCGCGCAACTCGCCGCCGGCCAGCCCGTCCGGCCCCATGACGATCTCATTGCCGGGACCCACCTTCCGCCCCTTGAGAATGCCCGCCTGCTCGAGGGCGATGGTGTTGGCCCAGGCCGTGTGATGATCGGGCGAAAACATCATGAAGGGCCGGGCCGGTACGATCCGGTCGAGGTGCTGCCGGGTTACGGGTTCGTCCTTGGACAGGATCGTGTAGTCGGCCTGTTCGCCGATCAACAGATCGCTGCCGGCATGATCGCGGAGATAAGCCGCAACCGCCGCCTTGAGCCCGTTGAAACCATGGACCCCGAAGAGCTGCAGATGATCGAGTTCGCCGGCCCCGGCGAAGAGATGCATGTGGCCTTCGATGAATCCCGGCAACACCGTGCCGCCCCCGGCATCGATCACCCGCGTGGCATTTCCCTTGTGGGCCAACGCCTCTCCGTTGCTCCCCACATAGGCGATCTCACGCCCGCGCAGCGCCAAGGCTTCGGCGCGCGGCGCCGCTTCGTCCATGGAGAGCACCTTGCCATTGGTGATGATGATGGTTGCGGTCATGCGAGGGGGCCATTCCAGTCGATGCCTTCCGCGTGCATCATCGCCCGCCAGGCAGGGCGCGCGGTTACCAGATCGACGAGGCGCTTGACTGACGGGTAGGCTGAAGCCGACTTCCGCATCTGCCGGGTCCAGCGGCATATCATGGTGAGGAAAATGTCGGCGGCGCTGAAACGGCTGCCAAGCACATAGGGGCCGTCCTTCTCCAGCATTGAATCAATTCGTGAGAAGATTGTGCCAAGTCTCCTTTCTGCAACGATTTTCATGTCATGGCGGGAGGCGTCGTGATCGACATACTTGTCGGCATGCCACCAGTGCTGCAGTTCTTCCTGCAGCGTGTTGGTGAAATAGATGAGCCATTGCAGGAACAGGTGCCGTTCCTTCTCGCCCAGCAGCGGCATGAGTCCCGCCCCCGGGTGCAGCTCGCAGAGATAAAGAATGATGGCGGCGGATTCATAGAGCACCCGGTCACCATGGACGAAGGTTGGCACCCGCCCGTGGGGATTAAGTTTGAGATAATCCGCCGTCCGGTTTTCAGCCTTGGACATATCCACCCGGACGAGCTCGAAGCCGCATCCGATTTCCCGCAACACTGCATGGGGTGCCATATTGGCGCTGCCGCGGTCCCAGTAGAGCCTATACAATCTGCCAAACCCCGTTATTGTTCGCCGCCATGATCGTCCGCATTATTACCGTCCTTTCGTTTATCGCCGCGCTCACTGCAAGTGTCCGGGCGCAGGAACGCCAATGGATTTTCGATACCGGCGAAGACGATGCCTACCTGATTTTCGGCGTTCCGGAAACCGACGATGTCGGCATCAGCTTCTGGTGCGGCAGGCGCAGCGGCGAAATCCGCGTCTTCATTCCCGAAGCCGATCCGGCAATGAAGCCGGACATGGATGTTAGCCTCGTCGTCTCCATTGCCGAAGAGACGTTCAAGATCGACGGCCGGACCGCCGCCAATGAAATGTCGGATACGACCAGCATTGAGGCCGCCGTTTCCGCCGCCGATCCGCTGTTCGCCGCGCTTCGCAAATCCGACCGCTTCCGGGTGGTAACCGGCGCCGTCGAGCATGTCTACCCGCTCATCGACGCCGATGTGGCCGGCCTCGTCGATCTATGCCGGAAGCCCTGACGCGGCGATCAGACGGTCCAGTGTGTCGACGGTTGAAGGATCGGCGATGCCATCGACACGGGCGGGTCGGAAATGCCGCTGGAACGCCTGGATAACGGCCTTGGACGGCGCATCGTGAATTCCGGTCACCTCGATGCCGTAACCATAGCGGGCGAGTTTCGCCTGCAACCCGGCAACCGAATCTCGGGCATTGCCCGCTTGCAGGGCCGGGCCCTCGCGCAGCGGCGAAGGTGCCACCCAGTGGCCGATGCCGGCCGCGTGCAGCCGCCGCCAATCGAATTTCTCGCCGGGGTCGATCTTGCGCAGTGGCGCCACATCCGAGTGCGCCAGAACATGGCGAGGCTCAACTCCACGGCGGCTGACGATGTCGCGGCAGAGCGCGATCACCGCCCGCATCTGCGCGTCGGAAAAATCGCGGTAGCCCAGCACATGGCCGGGATTGTGGAGTTCGATGCCGATCGAGCGCGAATTGATGTCGGCGTCGCCCTCCCAGACGGAGACACCCGCATGCCAGGCGCGCATTTCTTCGCCCACCATCTGGGTGATCCGGCCGTCTTCGCCCACCAGATAATGACAGGAAACCTTCGAGCCCGCATCGCACAGCCAGGCGCATGCGGCTGCAGCACTATCCATGCCGGTATAATGCAGGACGATCATGTCGGGCCGCACATGGCCGCGCCGCGGCTCGATATTGGGCGACAGGACGAAACGATGGGCGAGTGGCGAACGGATCAAACGGCGTGCTCCTTCATGATCCGCCCATAAGCTTCGTTGATGTGCTGCAGGCGCTCGTTGGCGATCGCCACCAATTCTTCCGGCAGGCCCGCGGCGATATGCTTGTCCGGATGATGTTCGCGCGCCAGCTTCCGGTAACGCCGCTTGACCTCGTCGACGTGGGCGGAGGCGTCGAGTCCCAGAACCAGATAAGGATCGTCATGACCTGGCGCCACATGCCGCGCCCGGATGCGGGCGAACTCGGTCTCCGCAAATCCGAATATGGTGGCCACGCGCCTCAAATATTCGAGTTCGGCCGGATGCACCGCATTGTCGGCCTTGGCGATGTGGAAGAGTCCGTCCAGAACGTCCTCGAGAATCGGCGCTTCGGACTTGAACAGCCTGGCGATTTGGCGGGCATAGGTCTCAAAGCCGGCCGTATCCTGCTTGGCGAGATTGAACACCCGGGCGACGGCTGTGAGATCCTTCTCCGGCACGTTGAAGACCTGCCTAAAGGCCATGATCTCGTCCTGCGTCACGGTGCCGTCGGCCTTCGCCATCTTGGCGCCGAGCGCGATCATGCCGATGGTGAAGCCGATCGATTTCTCAGGCACGGCCTTGCGCGAGCGGGCCAGCGTCGCCAGGAAGCCGCCAACTGAATCGCCAATTGCGGAGAGGTTGTCCGCGATGCGGGTCCAGATCGACATGGTAGCGGCAGCATAGCGGATTCGTGGAGCCGCTTAAGGGGGGCCGATCAGCCGCGCTTGAAATAATGCCCGAGCTTGAATACCGGCACGTCGACGTCGAGATGTTGCGCCAGGCGGCGCTCCACATGCCAGGCCCGCCCCGCCGTCCAAACCGTCGCCCACAGCACCGGAATCGCGCCCAGCGCCATCACTCCGAACATCATAAAGTCGGGAAAACCGAAAAGCTGCGAACCGGCCCACACGGTTGCCACCATCGCCGCGCCCAGCATGCAGAAGGCAAGCAATGTCACGCCGGAAGCGGCGAGAAAGCAGCCCAATGGGCTGAACGCCTGGGATGACGGCTTGGGCGGACGGTCCGGCTTTATGATGTCCTGATCCATGGCCCAGATATGCCTACGGCGCCGGACAAATGCAACCGGGATCAAGGATCGGCGTGAATCAAAAACTTAGCAATATCCCGCGAGCCATTGATATGACTCGCAATTCTCAATGGCAGAAGGCGTTTCTGCTCTTTCGCGCCTGAATGTCGAGGTGAATGTGGTCGCGGTGATAACTGTCGGCGGCGGGGCCGAGAACGGTGGAGAACCGGCCGCAGGCCTTCTTATGCACTTCGCGCAGAAAGGCGCGTTCGGCGGTGCTGCCATACCAGCCCGCGGCGACCGTCACCTTGCGGCCGCTCATCAGCGTGAAGGCGGAAATATCGATCGCTTGGCCCAGACCATGTTCGCTCATCTTGGCGCCGCGGTTGCTGTTGCGCGGCCGGCAGGCATAGGAAGCGGCCACATCGACGCTCGCCACCCGCTCGCCGAAAGCCCGGCCCGCGGCGGGCTGCACGATGTCCGTGAGCCAGCCGTGCAGCGGCGAGATGACGCCACAGCTGACGGTGGCGGGGACACTGAGGCGGATATTGGACACGGTATGGAGGCGCCAGGGGTAGGATATTTTGCAGCCATTGACGCCGGTAACCCGGCCAAGACGTTCGGCACTGGGCACGTCCGCCGGATTGAACGTGCAGGCACCGGCCGGGACGATAAATCCGTCATTGCCCAAATCATATGGGCCGATGGAACCGGAACAGCCAGCAAGTGCCACCGCCAGGACTATCGCAAGAGATGATCGACGCATACAAACGCAATCCCTCGAACCTTGGCGTCATCGGTTCAGCGCCGCCACCAATTGGTTGATATCGCCGTTGCGCTTCGAGAGAAAGGAAGTGAACAAATTGCGCTGCAGATAGACCAGCGAGAAGCCGAGCATCTTGGCATCGACGATCTTGTATTTGCCACCGCGCTTGGCCAGCCGCCAGCTCACCGTATAGGTCTGGCCGGTCATCAGATAGACCTTGCTGGGAATGAGTATATCGCCGTCGCCGGCTGCGGCGGGTGCGCCGAGTTCGTATTTCGCTACCCGGTATTCGCGCGACTGGTCGGCGAAATAGCGGGCCATGAAAGTTGCAACGCCGCCATAGTAGCTATGACGCTGAGTCTCCGGCAGCTTGCCCTTGTACGGGCCGAGCGAATAGATGGCAATGTCGCCGACGTCGGCATGGCGCTGAATCGCCCGCCGGAAACTGGCGACCGTTCCCAGCCGGTTTGCGTTGAGCAGGTCCTTGGCAACCTGCTTCATGTAGACAAGCGAAGGGTGCCCCGCTGCCGCGAGGGCCGGCGAAACTGCCGTGGCTGCGATCATGCCGAGCACGGCACGCCGCGTCAGACTGCGAACGGGTATCGTCATGAATAAGTATCCCACCCCCTGTAATTGCGCAGGTTTAGTTGACGTTTGCTTAACCCGTCAACCCATTCCGGCACCTACCAGGTTTCGGCTTCCCGCAATTCTGTAAACAGGGCATTGAAATCGCCCTTCGACTTGTTGAGCACGTCGCCGAAGCGCTTCTTCATCGAAATCGTCAGCCACACGCCCTTGACATTGACGTCAGTCACCGTGAAGCCGCCGCTCGCCGACTGCACCACTCGCCAGCGCACCTGCTCGCGGCCACCGCCCTTCAGCCTGATAGCGCTGTGGATATTGATGAATTTGCCCTGCTTGGTGGTTGACATGATTTCCAGTTCCGAACCCCGGAAGTCCTCGACATAAAAGACAAAAAGGGCCGCGGTATAGTCGCCGACGAGGTCGTAGAACTCGTCCTTCTTGCTGCTTGGCAGCTTCGTGCGGTAAGGACCCAAGGCAAAATTGGCGATGTTGCGCAGGTTGATATAGCGCTCCAGCAAGGCTGCGAACTTATCGCGCAGCCGTATGCCCTGCTGGCCGCTGTTGGCAAGCTGCATCACGTCGCCGGCAATGCGGCTCACATAGTCTTCGGCGGGCGTCAACGCCGCACGCGCCGAAACCGGATAGGATGTGGTCGCTGCAACAATTCCGGCAAACATCATTCCGGCCAGTTCACGCCGTGTGAACTTGCGGTTCCGGACGTCACTCATACAGCCTCCAAAAACTCCAAAGCCCCCTGCCTAGTCTCGCCTCGCTCACACACTACGCCGCGAAATTTTACGAAATGCAAGAGTTTCGCGCTAACGTTGCGCATGCCGCTGATTTTCCACGAGAAACCACTTTGAAAAACTGCTACTGGCAAGACTAAAATCTCAGGTTGTCTACTCACCCTGAATGTTGTGGTCGCGTCACTATTATCTGATTGAGATGCACATAAGGATATGTTTATGTGATTATGGCAGTTTAGGGAAGCCATGATGGACCAACTCCTCGTCGGACTGAGGGCCGCGGCCGAGATGACGCGCATTCGAGTTCTTTTTGTTCTTTCGCACGGCGAATTCAATGTCAGCGAACTTACGCAAATTCTGGGCCAGAGCCAGCCGCGGGTGTCGCGCCATCTCAAGCTGATGGCCGAGGCGGGGTTGCTCACCCGGCACAAGGAGGGCAACTGGGTGCTGTTCCGGCTGCGCGAAGAAGATTTGGGCGGAGCCCTGGCGCGGGCCATCGTCGATCTCCTACCCGGCGCCGACGCCCTGCTTACCCGGGATTTGTCACGGCTTGAGGACATCCGCGCGCAGCGGGCCGAGACCGCGGCGCGCTATTTCCGCAACAATGCCGCGCACTGGGAGAAGCTGCGCTCCTTGCATGTGCGCGAGGCGGACGTGGAAGGCGCCATGCGGCGCATTGCCGGACCGGCGCCGGTGCGTCTGCATGTCGATCTCGGCACCGGCACCGGCAGCGTGCTGCGGACTTTCGCCCATCTCGCCCAGCAATCGGTCGGCATCGATTCGAGCCGCGAGATGCTGGCCATCGCCCGCGCCAATCTGGAGCGCGAAGGCCTGCGCCATGTCCAGATCCGGCACGGCGACATTTATGCTTTGCCCTTCGCCAATGGCGCCGCCGATTTCGTCACCATCCACCAGGTGTTGCATTATCTCGACGATCCGGGCCGGGCGCTGATCGAGGCGGTTCGCATTCTCAAGCCGGAGGGCCGCCTGCTCATCGCCGACTTCGCGCCCCATGAGCTGGAAATGCTGCGCACCGCCCATGCCCATCGGCGCCTCGGCATCGCCGCCGAACACATGACCGGCTGGCTGCAGCGGGCGGGTGCCAGGCTGTCCCAGCACGAAATCCTCCCGCCACCCTGGCGCAAGGATGAGACCGGCCTCACTGTGTCGATCTGGCTGGCCGAGAAGCTGCCCGAAGCGGCGGCCGGTCAACGCACATTGGCAAGATCGGAG
>JANMQB010000485.1:0-4110 GCA_031370155.1 Hyphomicrobiales bacterium
CACGGGCACGGACCGCCAGGCCTTCGCCGTCGAAAGGCCGCGAGCCCAGTCCGCGCCGCCGCAACGGATCGTCGCTGATGACGATGCCGGGGCTGAAGATTTTCTGTCCCATGCGCTCTTTGAGAAAGCTGGTGCCTCGCGCGATCGCCGCGCCGCTGATGGCGCCCGCCAGATGGCCGAGGAGGGATCCAGCGATACGGTTTTCGAACATGACCGGCACGGTCTGAGATTTCACCTTGCGCGGGGAAAGCCGCCGTGCAGCGCGCCTGCCGGCGCTGGCGCCCACTTCTTCCGGCGACTTGAGATCGGCGAAATGCACGGCGGAGGAAAAGTCGTAATCCCGCTCCATGGCGGTGCCTTCTCCGGCAATCGCCGAAACGCTCACCGAAACGCCGGTGCGCCGGTAGCCCTGCGCGAAGCCCAAGGAGGTAACAAGCGCCATCGCGCGGTCCGCAGCGGCGGCACCCGCTCCACCCGACTTGGCAACGCCGCTGACGCCGAGTGCCGCTGCTTCCGCCGCCAGCGCCATGTGCTTCAGCCGATCGGCATCGGGAAGCGCCTGGGAGACGAGATCGAGATCGGGAATATCGCGGGCCACAAGCTCCGCTTCGGCGAGGCCGGAATAGGGATCGGCCGGCGCCAGCCTTGCCATGGCGACGGCGGTTTCGGCGAGCCTGGCAATCGCATCCGGCGTCAGCACGCTGCCCGAGATCATCGCCGAAGACTTGCCCATGAAAACCCGCAAGCCCAGTTCACGCGCTTCCGCCTGTTCGAGCTTTTCGATCCGGCCTTCGCGCAATTCGAGATCGGTGCCGCGCCGGTCGACCGCCAGCGCATCGGCCGTGTCGGCGCCGAGTTTGCGGGCCTGCGCCACCGCATCGGCGGCGAGGGTGAGAAGTTCGTCGATCATGGAATAAGCGAATCCAGCAAGAGGGCAAACACGATGATGAGGCCGAAATTCCGGTTGGAGCGGAACAGAGAAAGGCAGCGCGAAGCATCATCGGCCTCGAATCGCCAGACCTGCCAGAGCGCGTGCAAACCCGCCCCGGCGGCACCCATATGGGCGATCAAGCCGCCGCCCGCAAGCCAGATTGCGGCATCGATGAGCACCAATGCCAGCGCGAAAAAGCCGATGAGCCAGGCCTGCGTATTGGCGCCGAATTTCAGCGCCGTGGACTTGACGCCGATGAGGGCGTCGTCCTCCTTGTCCTGATGGGCATAGATCGTGTCATAGGCGAGCGTCCATGCGACGCCGCCGAGATAGAGCAGCACAGGCGGTGCGGCGAGGGCGCCGTGAATTGCGCTCCAACCGACCAGCGCGCCCCAATTGAAGGCGAGCCCGAGCACCGCCTGGGGCCAGTGGGTGATGCGCTTCATGAACGGATAGACCGCCACGACCGCCAGCGAGGCGGCAGCGAGCGCCACGGTGAACCGATTGAATTGCAGCACGACGACGAGGCCTATAAGGCACTGCGCCGCAAGAAAGGCAGAGGCCCGCGCAACGCTCACCTGGCCCGATGGAATGGGTCGCGACCTTGTGCGCGCCACCTGGGCATCGAAGTTCCGGTCGGCGATGTCGTTGAGCGTGCAGCCGGCGCCGCGCATGACGACGGCGCCCGCGAGGAACAGTAGCGCATAGCGGAGATCGGGCAGGCCGCCCGCCGCTGCAATCTGCGCCAGGACCAATCCCCACCAGCAGGGCAAGAGCAGCAGCCACCAGCCGATCGGCCGGTCAAGCCGAGCCAGCCGCGCATAGGGACGGAAGGCTTCCGGCAGAAACCGGTCCACCCAATTGTCCGGCAGCGCGTCGGCCACCTGCATGGGCTGCTTGCTGGCATCGCTCATGGCGGGCGTGTTACAGCATGGCCTGCATGAAAACCACTCCTCGCCTCCATGTCGAAGCCGAGCTTGCGGCGGACCGCGATATCCCGCTCGCCCGCGACCAGGCCCATTATCTGACCGGCGTCTTGCGGCTGGTCTCCGGCGATCCGGTGCGCATCTTCAATGCCCACGATGGCGAATGGCTTGCCTTTCTCGCGACTGTCGCCAGGAAGGGTGCCAGCCTGCGCTGCGAGCGGCGCGTTGCCGATGCCGTGCCGCCGCCCGACATAGATTACCTGTTCGCGCCGCTGAAACATGCACGCATCGATTATACGGTGCAGAAGGCAACCGAACTCGGCGCCCGAAGGCTGCGCCCGGTAATCACCGCGCGCACCGTGGCCGCGCGCGTCAATCTCGAGCGTATGCGCGCCAATGCCGTCGAGGCGGCGGAACAATGCAATCTGGTTTGGATTCCCGAAGTCATGGAACCAGAGAAGCTCGATCGCGTCCTGGCGCAATGGCAAGAGGCGAGGGTGCTGGTCTATTGCGACGAGACCGCGGCAATCGCCGATCCCATTGCCGCGTTGCGCGGTATAAGGACTCCCGCCGCCCTGCTGATCGGCCCCGAGGGCGGCTTCACCGATGCTGAGAGGGCGCTGCTCAAATCTCTCCCATTTGTCACCGCCATCTCGCTCGGCCCCCGCATTCTCCGTGCCGATACGGCGGGGGTAGCGGGTCTCGCCCTCATGCAGGCGGTGATCGGCGACTGGCATCAAAGGCGCTGATCGATCGCTCGCCAATCTTTGACTTGCCGGTTCGGGGGGCGCCGCCTAAATGCTCTCTCCCGAGGCAGCAAGGATTGACCAGGTGAGCGGACCGACCCCCGATACCACCGAGGCGCGCGCGCCCATCGAAAGCAAGTCGCAATTGACCGGTTATCTGGCCTCGGGTTCGAAACCGAAAGACCAATGGCGCATCGGCACCGAGCACGAGAAATTTCCCTTCCTCACCGATACGCTGGCGCCCGTCCCCTATGATGGGCCGCGCTCGATCCGGGCCCTGCTCGAGGGCCTGCGCGACCGCTTCGGCTGGCAGGGCGTCTATGAGGGCGGCAATATCATAGCGCTTGCCGATCCGCAGGGACTCGGCAACGTCTCGCTGGAGCCCGGCGGACAATTCGAGCTGTCCGGCGCGCCGCTCGCCACCGTTCACGACACCTGCGAGGAGGTGCACGAGCATCTGGTCCAGGTGCGTGAGGTGGGCGATGCGCTGGGCATCGGTTTCCTCGGCCTCGGCGCCTCGCCCATCTGGTCGAGGGCCGAGACACCGGTCATGCCCAAGGGCCGCTACAACATCATGGCGCCCTACATGGACAAGGTGGGCAAGTTCGGCCGCGACATGATGTTCCGCACCTGCACGGTGCAGGTCAATCTCGATTTCGCCTCCGAAGCCGACATGGTGAAGAAGCTGCGCGTCTCGCTGGCGCTGCAGCCCGTCGCCACCGCGCTCTTCGCCAATTCGCCGTTTCTCGACGGCAAGCCCAACGGCTTCGTCTCGTTCCGCTCCGAAGTCTGGCGCGATACCGACAATGCCCGCGCCGGCATGCTGCCTTTTGTGTTCGAGCCGGGCATGGGTTTCGAGCGCTATGTCGATTATGCCCTCGACGTGCCCATGTATTTTGTGATCCGCGACGGCAGGTTCATCGATACGGCGGGCGAGAGCTTCCGCGCCTTTCTGCAAGGCAAGCTGCCGCAGCTTCCCGGCCAGAAGCCGGTGATGAAGGACTGGTCCGACCACCTCACCACGATTTTCCCGGAAGTGCGGCTGAAAAACTATCTTGAAATGCGCGGCGCCGATTCGGGACCGTGGCGCAGGCTCTGCGCGCTGCCCGCTTTGTGGGTGGGATTGCTTTACGAGCAGGGCCCACTCGATGCCGCCTGGGATATGGTGAAGGACTGGACGGCGGAAGAGCGCCAAAGCCTGCGCGATGCCGTGCCGCGCCAGGGCCTCAAGGCGAAGCTCCGTAGGCGGACGGTTCAGGACATCGCCAAGGATGTGCTAAAACTATCGCGCGCCGGATTGAAAGCGCGCGACGAGCAAGGCTGCAAGGGCAAGACGGAAGCCTCTTTCCTCGACGTCCTCGACGACATCGCCGCTTCGGGAAAGACTCCGGCCGAGCATCTTCTCGATCTTTATAACGGCCCCTGGGGCGGCAAGATCGAGCGGGTGTTCAGGGATTTTGCCTATTGAGTCTCAGATTTGCGGTTTTCCTCATTGTACAACGACTGC
>JANMQB010000486.1:0-7998 GCA_031370155.1 Hyphomicrobiales bacterium
GCAGTCATTGCACCCCTCGGCGAACCGCGTCCCGCAACCCTGATCGGCTCCGGCAAGGTCGAAGAGATCGCCAGGCTCGCGGCCGAGACCGAAGCGGAGCTCGTCTGCGTCAATGCCCAACTGTCGCCGATCCAGCAGCGCAATCTGGAAAAGGCGTGGTCGGCCAAGGTGCTCGACCGCACCGGCCTCATTCTCGAGATATTCGGCCGCCGCGCCTCGACCCGCGAAGGCATCCTGCAAGTCGAACTCGCCCATCTGCAATACCAGAAGAGCCGGCTGGTCCGCTCCTGGACCCATTTGGAACGCCAGCGCGGCGGCTTCGGCTTCCTGGGCGGCCCCGGCGAAAGCCAATTGGAGGCCGATCGGCGGCTCATCCAGGAACGCATCGGCAGAATCGAAAAGCAACTTGCCTCGGTGGTGAAGACGCGGGCCTTGCACCGCAAGGGCAGGGCGCGGGTTCCCTATCCAATGGTCGCCCTCGTCGGCTACACCAATGCCGGCAAGTCGACCCTGTTCAACCGCCTGAGCGGGGCCGAGGTTCTGGCCAAGGATTTGCTTTTCGCAACCCTCGATCCAACCATGCGGGTGATCGCCCTGCCGCAGGGACGCAAGGTGATCCTCTCCGATACGGTGGGTTTCATTTCCGATCTTCCGACGACGCTGATCGCCGCCTTCCGCGCGACGCTGGAGGAGGTGCTGGCGGCCGACATCATCTTGCATGTCCGTGATGTGAGTCATGCCGAAACCGAAGCCCAGGCCGCCGATGTCGCCCGCGTACTCGACGAACTCGGTATCGACGAAATCCGCCGCGGCCGGATGATCGAGGTGTGGAACAAGCTCGATCTGCTCGATGCCGAAACCCGCCAACGGCGCGCGGCGCAGGTTGAGCGCACTGCGGCTTCTGTCCTGGTGTCCTCGGTGACGGGCGAGGGGCTCGACCGGCTCCTTGATCTCATCGAAGAACGCCTCGGCGGCGACAACCGCATCTATGAGGTCTTCCTCGATGCAGGCGACGGCAAGGGTCTCGCCTGGCTGCACGAGCGCGGCGAAGTGCTGGCCCGCCAAGGTTTTCCCGATGGCCGTCAGTGCGTGACGGTGCGCTTGTCCAAGGACGGGGCGGGCCAGGCCCAGGCCCGCTTCGGCAAATCCATGCGGTCGCGCCAGATTGAACGGGCAGCGGCGGAATAGGGCGGTCTACATTCCCTGCCCCTTGGCCTCGTCCCACAACGCATCCATTTCACGGAGGTTCGATTGCGCGGGCTCCTTGCCCCGTTCCGCCAGCCGCTCTTCGATATGGCGGAAGCGGCGCTCGAACTTGGCATTGGCATCGCGCAGTGCCGCTTCCGGATCGATGCCGAGATGGCGCGCCACATTGGCCATGGCGAACAGCAGGTCGCCGAATTCCTCGGCCTTCGAGGCGGCGGGTGCCGTGCGCAACTCGGCCACTTCTTCGGCGATCTTGTCATAGACATTGTCGACCGAGGGCCAATCGAAGCCCACTTTCGCCGCCTTAGCCTGCAGCTTGACGGCGCGTGTCAGGCCGGGAAGGGCCACCGGAATCCCGTCCAACACGCCACTCTTGCCGTCCTTGCGCTCGCGCGCCTTCATCTCTTCCCAAAAGCCTTTGGCGAGTTTGGCCGAGCGCGCCTGCTCATCGCCGAACACATGCGGGTGACGGCGGATCATCTTGCGGCAGATCGCTTCCACCACATCGTCGAACGAGAAGGCCTTTTCCTCTTCCGCCATCTGGGCGTGAAAGACCGTCTGGAGCAGCAGATCGCCCAGCTCCTCGCACAGATCGGCCCGCGAACCGCGCCCGATCGCATCGGCGACTTCGTAGGCTTCCTCGATCGTGTAGGGCGCAATGGTCGCGTAATTCTGTTCGAGGTCCCACAGGCAGCCGGTCACCGGCGTGCGCAGGGCTTTCATGATGGCCCGCAAGGTTTCGATCCTGCGTGGGTCCATTGCGGCGGGGTTCGAGGTCATGGCAGGTCTATTACCGGCCGGTTCAGCATCAGCCAATAGATTATGGCAATGGCGCCAAACGCCGGAAATCCTGAGATCAACCAGATGCGGTACAGGCGATGATAGCGCGGCGGCATCGGCGTTCCGGCGGTTGCTGACGCCCGAGCCATATCGCGTAATTGAATCTGAATCCACACAACCGGCAACCAAAATAACCCGGCCACCACATAGAGCAGGAGAGAAAGGCCGAGCCATCCCGCTGACAGGTCCCATCCGATTGATCGTGCGAGCCAATAGCCGGTAATAGGCTGGGCAATGACGGCCGTGGCGGTGAAAGAGAAGTCCGCGATCACCACGATCCGTGCCACGGCAGCGATGACATCTGGCCGGCCGGTGCGGTGAGCCATCACCATGAAGAAGGCAATGCCGGCGCCCGTCCCCAGCAGGGCGGCAGCGCCAATTGCATGAAGCCAGCGGACGAGCGGCTCGATCTCCATCATCTCTGCTCACTGCAAGTGCCACAAGAGCAAGATTGTCCGTTCGCATAAGATATATTATGGAATATTTTTATTTGCCCCGGTTGCAGGCAAAACCAGCCCCCGTCAATCACTTGCGGGCCGGTCTGCACCTGCCGCATCACTTGGGCAGCGGCTGCTGCGGCCAGGTCCGCGTCTCGCAGGCGGCACCCTTGGCTTGCGGCTTTTCCGGGTCGCGCCACATGCAGTCGAACCAGTACGGCGTTTGCGCCGCCCACGCTGTTCCCTTGAAGCGCCGCTGCAGCAATTGCTGGGCGGTCCGCGAATAGCTGGCATGGCCGCCATGCCAGCGGCAGCCATAACGGGTCGAGCGCACCGCCAGCGCCAGAGCTTCCGGCGCGCCGTCGTCGCCGCGGCTGGCCTTGGCCCAGCCGATCGCCGCCTCCGACAGTTTCCGTGGGCCGCTGGCGGCTTTCGACAAGGCGGCGAGTTCCTGCCAGTCCACCGCCTTGATCATCGGGTGCTGCTTGAGCACCGCCTCGCGCGCCGCACGGACGCCATCACGCTCCGCCGGGTCGATGACCGCAGCCAGACGGCGGCCCCAATAATCGTCGAACCAGGCAAGCCCCGCAGCCGCGTCGAACTGATTGCCGAGACCGATGAGCTGCCGGTCGGGCTCAAAAGGACACCACCAGTTCTTGTCATTGGCATTGTAGCTGTCGATTTCATTGAAATCGGCGCGGTCCATCTCGATTGCGTCCCACAAATCGGGCGAGGAAGCGAGAATGCCGTAACGCGGGCTGCGCAGCATGGTTAAGAGGCGCCGCTGCTCCGGCCTGGCCTTGGGATAATCGGCGGCAACCTTGTCGGCCGTCTCCTTGAGCCGCGGATTGAGCGCCATGAGTTTTTCGGTTTCGGTCTGCGAAGGCGCGACCCCACGGGCGAAATCGCGGGTCCAGGCGGCGCGGGCTAGAAGGCCGCGCTGTGCCTCCGAAAACATCGGATCCCCTGCATAGGCCCACAATGTGCGCGACGGCAGGAAGTTCAGCATCGGGTTCGCAGTCTTGCGCGAATGCATCGCCAGTGCTGATTTCCAATGAGCTTCGTCTTCGGCGATCCAGCCGAGCAGTTCGGCGAAGCGGTCGATGATGCCGCTACGCATGTTCTCAGGAATGGCTGCGAAGAAGGCGGGCCTCAGCAACCGGTCGCGATAACGCCGCGCCTCGACAAGATTACCCTCGCTCAAGAGATTTTCACCGAGCTTCAGAACGCTGCGCTCGTAAAAGGCCTGGGCGCCTTTGAACGGCGCCTTCTCAAGCCCGGCATAGGCCTGTTCGAAATCGCCGGCCAATGCCGAAAGCCGCGTGGCATGGGCGAGTAGATAGCCTGCCGCTGCCGTCGCCGGGGCCTCGCCGCAGGTGGTTTCGGCGGCCGTCATCGCCGACTGTGCCGCATCCCACAGGGCTTTGCGGCCAGCTTCATCCGGCATTGCCTTCTGCGCTTCCAGCATGGCGCGGGCCTCGCCCGTCAGGCTGGCGCCGGCGGGTTCAATGGCCAGCGCCTTGTCGATGTAGGACGACATGCGCGCCTGCCACTTGGCGCCGATCAGGCTCCAGGGCGCGGCGCGATAGGCTTCATCCATCGACTGGCCCGCCATCATCCACAGGGCGAGCGCATGGTTGCGCGAGGCATCGACGATGGCCTTCGAGATCGTCGGATTTTTCGGCAGCTTGCCTTCGAGCCACCAGTCGTCGCTCTTGCCGCGAATGCCCGCATAATCGATATCGTAAAGCGCATGGGCGTATTCGGCCTGGCGCAGCGGTGAAGCGGTAATCTCCGCCTCCGGCGTCTCGAGAACCCGGATCGCGTCCTCGATCAGCGCCGTCCAGCCTTCAGCCGTATCCTCAAGATTGGCGATGTAGCCGACGAGCTCCTTGGTGATCGCGTGCACATCGGCGAGCCCCGGATCGGCGAGAATGGCTTGTGCTTCAGCGCGGGCTTCGGCAAGCTGCTTGCCGTTGGCCAGCAAATTGGCGACGTTGTAGCGGGCCGCTCCCCGGTGCGGTGAATCGGAATTGCCGACCGCCCGGAACAATTCGACGGCCTTCGCCTTGTCGCGATAGAAGGCGATCGTGGCCTCCTGATAGGCGCGGTCCTCGCTCTGCATCCACGCCAGTTCCGGATGAATTTCCAGGGCGGCGGGCAGAGCCACCTCCCCCGCACCGGGTTCGCTGCAGGCTTGCAGGACGGAATCCTGCACGCGCAACCACTGCTTCACATATTTGCTCTGCGAACCGAAGACCGCAATGCGCCTTTCCAGCGTCTCGAGCGGATAGGAGATGCGGCAATCGTAGCCGAATTGCTGCAGGTATTTGCCCTCGGGCGCGATCCCGGCCGAAAGTTTGCGCCAGCGTTCCTGGTTCGCCCAATAATCGCCGCCGTGGGTGGTGGGCTCGATCATCGGGTCGCCCAGGCCCTTGAGCACCCGCCAGGTCCGGGCACTGAAAGGATCGGCGGCATAGCTGTCCACCGCCGCCGCGAGCTTTGCCGGCTCACACGCCGATTGAGCGATGGCCGGCGCGCCGATCATAGTCAGCGACAGAACGCCGGCGGCAAAGTGTTTCAACATGGCGGTTGTTCCTTGCAATCAGATAGCGATCTGTAGCCCATCATGGGCCGGTTCGACATGGGGCGGAAGTTCGCGGGCCAGCGTCGCGTAATCGAGATCGACATGCATGTTGGTGATGATCGCCCGCTTGGGGCTAAGCCGCTCGATCCAGACGAGCGTCTCGGCGAGACTGAAATGGCTGGGATGCGGCGTGCGCTTCAGGGCATCGACGATCCACAGATCGAGGCCGCGCAGGGCCTCGAGGCTCTCGGCCGGAATGCCGTTGAGATCGGGCGTGTAGGCGGTCTTCCCGATGCGGAAGCCGAGGGCGTCGATATTGCCGTGATGCAGCCTGAAGGGCAGGGCCTCGATCGTGCCCCCTGCCCCATCGATCTTCACCGCGGCGCCGGGAACCAGACGATTGAGCGTGAGGATTGACGGGTAGTCGCTGCCGGGCGAGGTATAGAAACAATAGGGGAAGCGGGTCATCAGCATCTGGCCGGTCATTTCGTCGGCCCACACCGGCACTTTTCTGCGGCCCATGAGAAAGAAGGCGCGGAGTTCATCGATGCCGTGGGTGTGGTCGGCGTGTTCGTGGGTAAAAAGAACGCCGTCGAGATGGCGCACCTCCGCCGCGAGCATTTGCTCTCTCATATCCGGCGAGGCATCGATCAGAACCTGCGTCGCGCCGGCGCCGCCGGTCATGGTCAGCAGCGCCGAGCAGCGGCGGCGACGGTTTTTCGGATTGCCGGGATCGCAGCGGCCCCAATCGCTGCCGATCCTCGGCACGCCGCCGGAAGAGCCGCAGCCGAGTATGGTGAGCGTCAAGCTCACGCGCCACCTGCAAAGTGGGCCGGCCGCGGGATCTTGGAGAAGAGCCGGAAGAAATTTTCATTGGTCTGGCGCGCCATCGTCGCCGCATCGACGCCCTTGACATGGGCCAACTGTTCCAGCGTCTTCACCACGAAGGCCGGCTCATTCGTCTTGCCGCGATAGGGCACCGGCGCCAGATAGGGCGCATCGGTTTCGACCAGCAGCCGGTCCAGCGGCACCGACGCGGCGACGGCACGCAGATCTTCGGCATTCTTGTAAGTGAGAATGCCGGAGAACGACACGTACGCACCAAGCGCCAGGCCGCGCCGCGCCAGTTCCGCGCCTGAGGTGAAACAGTGGAGCAACGGCCTGAAGGCGCCTCTGCCCATCTCCTCTTCCAGGATCGCCGCCATGTCGGCGTCCGCCTCGCGGGCGTGGATCACAAGCGGCAAGCCGGTCTCGCGCGCCGCCGCGATGTGAATCCGGAAGCCCTGCGCCTGCGCATGCTTCGGACTGAAATCGTAATGATAGTCGAGTCCCGCCTCACCGATGCCGACGACCCTGGGGTGGCGGGAGAAGTCCACAAGCTGCTCGACCGTCACGTCCAGCTCCTCATGGGCGTTGTGCGGATGGGTGCCCACGGTGCAGTAGATATTCTCATGGGCCTCGGCGATATTTAAGAGCCGCTCGAACTGCCGCACCCGCGTGCCGATCGACACCATGAGCCCGACGCCGGCTGCTTCCGCACGGGCCAGAACCTCCGGCAGCCGCTCGGCAAGTCCCTCGTAATCGAGGTGACAATGGCTGTCGACGATCGGCACCATCAGGCCTTGGCCGGGGTCTCCCCCTCCTCCACATAGCGCGGGAAAATCGGCTGCGGCGCGGGCAGCGGCGTTCCCGCCGCGAGCCGGTCGCCGATATGGGCGAACATCCGCCGTCCGGCGGGGACCGCCAGCAGATCGAGCAGCTTCGCCGTCGCACCCGGCATATAGGGTTGCGCCAGGATGCCGATGACGCGCAGCACTTCTGCCGTCACATGCAGGACGCTCGCCATGCGCGCCGGATCGGTCTTCTTCAGCGCCCAGGGTTCCTGGCCGGCGAAATAGCGGTTGGCGTCGGCCACCACTTTCCAGATCGCGTCGAGCGCCCGGTTGATGGCGTGAACTTCGTGCTGGGCCCGGGCTTCGGCGAGCAGTGCATCGGCGCCGGCGAGGATGCCCGTGTCGGCAGCGCTGAGTTGGCCCAGTTCGGGAACCTTGCCGCCGCAATTCCTGGCGATCATCGTCAGCGAACGTTGCGCCAGATTGCCGAGGTCGTTGGCAAGATCGGCGTTGATGCGGGCGACGATCGCTTCATGGCTGTAACTGCCGTCCTGGCCGAAGGGCACTTCGCGCAGGAAGAAATAGCGCAACTGATCGACGCCATAGCGCGCCGCGAGATCGGCGGGTGCTACCACATTGCCCACCGACTTCGACATTTTCTCGCCGCGGCTGAACAGGAAGCCGTGCACCACGATCTGGCGCGGCACCGGCAGCTTCGCCGACATCAGGAAGGCCGGCCAGTAGATGGCGTGAAAGCGGGTGATGTCCTTGCCGATGACATGGGCATCCGCCGGCCAGAAGCGGGCGCGCGGCGCGTGAGGATCGGGAAAGCCCGTGGCCGTAATGTAATTAGTCAGGGCATCGACCCAGACATACATGACATGCCTGGGATCGTCCGGCACCGGAATGCCCCAGTCAAAGGTGGTTCTGCTGATCGACAGGTCCTTGAGGCCGCGATTGACGAAGGCCACGATCTCGTTGCGGTAGTTCTCCGGTGTGACGAATTCCGGATGCTTGGCGTAATGCGCCAGCAGCGGCTCGGCATAGGCCGAGAGCCTGAAGAAATAACTTTCTTCCTCGACCCACTCGACCGGCGTCCCGCTCTTCACCGCGAAATTGCGGCCGTCGCGCTCCTCGATCTCGTCCTTGTCGTAATAGGCCTCGTCGCGTACCGAATACCAGCCGGCATATTTCGACAGGTAGATGTCGCCGTTGGCCGCCATGCGCCGCCAGATTTCCTGTACCGCCTGCTTGTGGCGCGGAGACGTGGTGCGCACGATGTCGTCGGCGGGGGCTGCAAGCCGGTCTCCCATCT
>JANMQB010000494.1:0-1834 GCA_031370155.1 Hyphomicrobiales bacterium
CGGAGGGCGAGCGCACCATGAATACTTATCTCGGCGCCTGCGTGAACCTTGCCACCGCCGACATCGACGCGGCGACCGTCTTGGCTGCACAGGTCACTTATATGGAGGGGTATCTGTGGGACAAGCCGACTGCCAAGGACGCCTTCAAACGGGCGGCACGAATTGCCCGCAAGGCTGGACGGATGACGTCGATCACGCTATCGGATTCCTTCTGCGTCGAACGGCACCGCGACAGTTTTCTCGGGCTCATCCGCCACGACATCGACATCGTATTCGCCAACGAGATGGAAATTAAATCCCTCTATCAGACGCAGAATTTCGATGGCGCCCTGCAGGCGATCCGGCGCGACTGCCCAATTGCCGTGTTGACGCGGTCGGCGGCGGGTTGCGTCGTGGCAAGGGGCGAGGAAATACATTCGGCACCCGCTTATCCGGTCAACAAGGTGGTCGACGTGACGGGTGCGGGCGACCTCTTCGCCGCCGGCTTTCTCTTCGGCTTCACCCATGGAAAATCCTTGCCGCACTGCGCCCAGCTTGGCGCGCTCGCCGCGGCCGAGGTGATCTCCCACATCGGGGCGCGGCCCGAAGTTGGCCTCAAGGCCCATGCGACCGCATCGGGACTGCTATAGTTTCCTCAGGAACACGCTGCGGACGAAATGATCCGCACCCTTGCGCAGGACAAGATCGGCACGCGGCCGGGTCGGCAGGAGATTTTCGCGCAGATTCACCAGGTTGATCGTCTCCCAGATGCGGGCAGCGGTGTCGCGGGTTTCGTGGTCGGTGAGCGAGGCATAACGGTGGAAATAGGATTTTGGATTCTTGAAGGCGCCGTCGCGCAACGAGAAGAAGCGGTCGATGTACCATTTGCGTAGGTCTTCGATCTCGGCGTCGATGTAGATCGAGAAATCGAAGAAGTCGGAGACGTTGGGAATGCCGCGGCCGTCGCGCGGCGGGCGTCCGGTTTGCAACACGTTGAGGCCTTCGACGATCAGAATGTCGGGCTGATCGATGGCGATATGCTCGTCCTTGAGAACGTCATAGGTCAGATGCGAATAGACGGGTGCGGTCACATGGCGCTCACCGGCCTTGATGTCCGACATGAAGCGCAGGATCGCCGGCAGATCGTAGCTTTCCGGAAAGCCCTTGCGGTTCACCAGGCCTTCACGCTCGAGCACTGCGTTGGGCAGAAGGAAGCCGTCGGTCGTCACCAGATCGACCTTGGGATGTTTGGGCCAGCGCGCCAGAAGCCGCTGCAGAATACGCGCCGTAGTGCTCTTGCCCACCGCCACGCTGCCGGCCATGCCGATGACGTAGGGAACTTTGCGCTCGGCGATGTGCAGAAAATTGTTGGTGGCGCGGAACAAGCCCTGGGTGGCCGCCACATAGAGATTGAGGAGCCGCGACAGCGGCAGGTAGATCGCCTCGACTTCGGCCAGGTCGATCCGGTCGTTGAGGCCGCGCAATTCATCGAGATCGGCCTGGGTCAGCGTCATGGGCGTGTCGGCCCGCAGCGCCGCCCATTCCTCGCGCGAGAAGCGTCGGAAGGGAGAGACTTCCTTGGCCAGCTCTTCCATCGTCAGACCTGCTTGCGCGCCGATTTCTCGGCGATGCCGCTCACCCCTTTGCGGCGTTCCAATTCGCGCATCACATCGGCGAGGGGGACTTCCACCGCCTCAAGCAGGACAATCAGGTGATAAAGCACATCGGCCGCCTCAGCTGCCAGATTCGGCTTGCTGCCCGAGACCGCCGCCAGTGCCGCCTCGACTGCGTCCTCGCCAAGCTTCTTGGCGCATTTCTCCACGCCCTCGGACAGGAGCTTGGCCGTATAGGAAAG
>JANMQB010000495.1:0-2874 GCA_031370155.1 Hyphomicrobiales bacterium
TCAAGTTATATTCGGTTCATTAAGATGTCTTTGGGCTGGCAAAGCTAGGGTTGCGGCGTTCCGGAGATCCGTCCTGATGGCAAGCCAGATCGATAAGCAACATCACAATGACAGACGCCGCGAAGACAGACGCCGCGAAGACAGACGCGGCGCGTCCCGCCAATCTGGGCTAATGTCGGCGCGAATCGTTATGCCGGAGCAGAAATCGTTTGCCCCCTGTCTGGTGCGGGACGTTTCCCAGACGGGCGCCAAACTGGTTATGGATGATTGCTGGCTTATTCCGCGCGCATTTTGGCTTCGCATCGATGATGACCCTTTTTTGCGATATTATACCGTGGTGTGGCGGAGCGCCGGCGAGATCGGTATCGAGTTGGCAAGCAAGACCAAGAAGCGTAGTTGGACAAGCGACTGGAGCGACCTTCTCCGGTAACTGCCACGCCGCATCCGCACATCCCCTAACCCGGCAACACCCCCTCATGGGCGAGCGAGCGGATTGCCGCGACGATCGCCTCGAAGGCGGCCATCGCAGGCCCGCTCACATGCCTGGCCCGCATGAAGGAGTGGGCCAGCGCCGGTTCCTTGCGAATCGTCGCCTGCCGCCCCGCCTTCTTCATCTTGTCGTGGAAGATGATGCCGTCGTCATGGAGCGGATCGTGCGCCGCCACCGAGATGAAGGCGGGCGGCAGGCCCGACAAATCCTTGGCGAAATTGGGCACCGCATAGGGATCGCGCCAGTTCGGCCCGCGGCGCGGGCCCAGGAAACATTCGAGATAGAAGATCATTTCGGCGCGGGTGAGACATGGCGCCTCGTCATTGCGCTTGTAGGAGGCGGTCTCCGTGTCGGCGCCGAGCACCGGATAGATCAGCACCTGGCCGCGCAATTGGGCGAGGCCGCGGTCGCGGAGCGACAGCGCCAGTCCAACCGTCATC
The DNA here is from genome assembly GCA_031370155.1 of Hyphomicrobiales bacterium. Lineage (GTDB taxonomy): Bacteria > Pseudomonadota > Alphaproteobacteria > Rhizobiales > Aestuariivirgaceae > Aestuariivirga. Next base: position 931 of record JANMQB010000495.1, read on the forward strand.
TGGCCGCCGGCGCTGTCGCCGGCGCCCATGATGTGCGAGGGATCGATGCCCAGCGCCCGGCCGCAAGAGCGCATCCACTCCAGCACCTTGTGCGAATCCTCCAGTTGCGCCGGATGCGGATGTTCCGGCGCCAGCCGGTAATCGACCAGCACCGCCACCACTTGGGCCACATCCGCCATCTCGGCGCAGATATCGTCATGGGTCTCGCAGGAGCCGAGCACCCAGCCGCCGCCGTGGAAATAGATGACGCCGGGCTTGGGCTCCTCCCCCGGCGGCCGGAAAATGCGGACATGCACGCCATCGGCATCGAGGTCTTCGACCATCAGGCGTTTCGGCCGCGGAGCCCTGAACTTGCGGCAGACCTCGTCCCAGGCCTGGCGCTGGCGGGGAAGCGGCCAGGCGGCCGATTCGGGCGGCGAATGGGCCAAAAGCTCGTGATAGAACTTCAACATCCCCGCATCGATCGGCTCGTCCAGCATGATCCCTGTTCCCGGATGCAATTCTGTCATAGGAAAGAGTCAAGTCTGCATCAATGAAGTATCGCCGTCCATTCGCAACCATGATCTGGCCGTGGAAAAAGCACGATACCGCGGGGCTCGAAGCCGGGCGCCCGCCGGCGGCGGAGTTGCGGGCGGATTTGCCCGAAAATCTGATCGCCGCATTTCCCGATCCGGCTCTGTTGCTCGATCGCCGGGGCGAGGTGATCGCCGCCAACGCCCATGCCCGCGAAATCTTCGACGCCGATCCGCGCGGCCGCCACATTTCCGCATCGATCCGCGCGCCCGCCGTGCTCGAAGCGGTGAGGGCGGCGGCGGGCGGCGGCGAGCCTGCGCATGTCGAATATGAATTGCGCGGTCCCGCACCCCGCCTCTTCGACGCTTTCATCGCGCCGGTGGCGGGGGCGGGCGCGGAAGGGCCCGCCGTCCTCGTCGTGCTCAAGGATCTGACGCGCGAACAGCAAATCGAACGCATGCGCGCCGATTTCGTCGCCAATGCCAGCCATGAATTGCGCACGCCTCTTGCCTCGCTGTCGGGCTTCATCGACACGCTGCAAGGCGCCGCCAGGACCGATGCCAAGGCGCGCGACAAATTCCTGGGGTTGATGCGCGGCGAGGCCGAGCGCATGAAGCGCCTGATCGACGATCTCCTGTCGCTGTCGCGCATCGAAATGAACGAGCGCGTGCGGCCTTCCGGCAGCGTCGATCTGGCCGAGGTGGCACGGCATGTCGCGGGCGTGATGGGCGCCATGGCGAAACAGGAGAAGTGCCGGATCGAAGTCAGGATCAAAGGACCGCTCACCGTCACCGGCGACCGCGACGAGCTTGTTCAAGTGGTGCAGAATCTGGTCGAGAACGCCATCAAATACGGTGCCTCCGGAAAATCCATCGAGATCGAGGGCGGGCAGGCGCCCGGCCACATCGAATTGACCGTCGCCGATCATGGGCCGGGCATCGCCGCCGAGCACATTCCGCGCCTTACCGAGCGCTTCTACCGGGTCAGTGTCCAGGAGAGCCGCTCGCGCGGCGGCACCGGGTTGGGGCTGGCGATCGTCAAGCACATCCTCAACCGCCATCGCGGCCGGCTCGTCGTCACATCGCAACAGGGCCGCGGCAGCCGCTTCACCATCCGTCTGCCGGCCCGCGACGAAAAATCTCTGTGATTCAAAGGTTTGCTTTGTCATAATCATGTGATCTTGACGTCACATAAGCATCATCCACGGCCCCTAGTTTCCGCCCGTCCACTCAAGGGAGACAGGCAAACATGAAACATCTTCTCATCGCCGCCAGCGCGCTGGCGCTTATGGCCGTACCGGCGCTGGCTCGCGACCAGATTCGCATCGTCGGGTCCTCGACGGTCTATCCCTTCACCACCGCGGGTGCCGAAGCCTTCGGCAAGACTTCCGGCATGAAGACGCCGGTGGTCGAATCGACCGGCACCGGCGGC
>JANMQB010000521.1:0-2380 GCA_031370155.1 Hyphomicrobiales bacterium
CTTAAGATGACGCCGATCGATCCGGTGATGGTATTGCCGCGGGCCACGATATGGTCGGCGGCGATCGCCGCGATATATCCGCCCGATGCCGCGACCGTGTCCATGACCGCCACCACCGGCTTGTCCTTGGCGATCTTGCGGATGGCTTCGTATAGGGCTTCCGAACCCGATGTCGTGCCGCCGGGACTGTCGATGCGGACGATGACAGCCTTAACCCTGGACGAACCGGCGATCGAACCAAGGAGATCGAGGGATGCCTGGTCGCCGGTGATCAGGCCGTCGATCCGGAGCCGGGCGATATGAGCGCCGTAGCGCGCCACGTCGCCGGACGTCCACAGCAGGGAGCCGACGGCCGCCAGCGCCAGGACGACGGCGGCCATCCGCCAGAAGGTGAGGCGGCGCTTGAGGCGGCGCCGATCGGCGATAAGTTCGGCGTCGGTGATCATGCCGTCATTCGTCCTTGACCTCGGCATCCTTTTTCTTCAGTGCCGCGCCGAGAATATCGCCGAGCGAGGCGCCCGAGTCAGACGAGCCGTATTGCGCCACGGCTTCCTTCTCATCGGCGATTTCCAGCGCCTTGATGGAGACGTTCATCTTGCGCGCCTTGGCATCGAGCAGCGTCACCTTGGCGTCGAACTTCTCGCCCACGGCGAAGCGTTCGGTGCGCTGCTCCGAGCGGTCGCGGGCGAGATCGGCGCGCTTGACGTAGGCCGTCATGTCGGAGCCGGCGATCTTGACCTCGAGGCCGTTGTCCTCGACCTTGACAACTTCGCAGGTCACCGTGTCGCCCTTCTTGATACCAGCCACGGAAGCGATCGGATCGCCCGCCAGCTGCTTGATGCCGAGCGAGATGCGTTCCTTTTCGCGGTCGACGTCGAGCACCTTGGCCTTCACCCGGTCGCCCTTCTTGTGGTCCTTGATCGCCTCTTCGCCGGACCGCTTCCAGTCCAGGTCGGAGAGATGCACCATGCCGTCGACATCGCCGTCGAGGCCGATGAACAGGCCGAATTCGGTGATGTTCTTGATTTCGCCCTCAACTACGGTTCCGTTTGGATATTTCGCCGCGAAGGTCTCCCACGGATTGTTCTGGGTCTGCTTGAGTCCGAGTGAAATGCGCCGTTTGGCCGGATCGATTTCCAGCACCTGAACGGTGATCTCCTCGGTGGTCGAGAGAATCTTGCCCGGATGCACGTTCTTCTTGGTCCAGCTCATTTCCGAAACGTGGACCAGGCCCTCGATGCCGTCCTCCAATTCGACGAAGGCGCCGTAATCGGTGATGTTGGTGACGCGGCCCTTGACCTTGGAGCCGATCGGATATTTCTCCGCCACCACTTCCCACGGATCCTTGTCGAGCTGCTTCATGCCGAGCGAGATGCGCTGGGTCTCTGGGTTGATGCGGATGATCTGCACTTTCACCGTTTGGCCGACATGCAGAACATCGGAGGGGTGATTGACGCGCTTCCAGGCAATGTCGGTGACATGCAGCAGGCCGTCGATGCCGCCGAGATCCACGAACGCGCCGTAATCGGTGATATTCTTGACCACGCCCTCGACCACCTGGCCCTCGGCGAGATTCTGCACCAGTTCCGAACGCTGTTCGGCCCGGGTTTCCTCCATGATGGCGCGGCGCGAGACGACGATATTGCCGCGGCGGCGGTCCATCTTGAGGATCTGGAAGGGCTGCGTGACATTCATCAAGGGGCCCACGTCGCGGATCGGCCGGACATCGACCTGCGAGCCCGGCAGGAAGGCTATGGCTCCGCCGAGATCGACGGTGAATCCGCCCTTGACGCGGCCGAAGATGACGCCGTCGACGCGTTCGTTCTTGAGCGAGGCCTGCTCGAGGCGGGTCCAGGCTTCCTCGCGGCGCGCCTTGTCGCGCGACAGCACCGCCTCGCCCAGCGCATTCTCTATGCGTTCGAGATAGACCTCGACCGTGTCGCCCACCTTGATTTCGGGGGCTTTGCCCGGCTGGGCGAATTCCTTGAGTGCGACGCGGCCTTCGGTCTTGAGGCCGACGTCAATGAGGGCGAGGTCGTTCTCGATCGAGACGACACGGCCCTTGACGACAGTGCCTTCGGCGGCTGGATTGTCGCTGTAGCTTTCGGCGAGCAGGGCTTCGAAGTCTTCACGGGTGGGAGTGAGGGAGACGGCGGATTTCGCCATGAGCTGACTATCCTATTCTAAAATCGGGGCAGGCCAGGCGGAAAATTCCACTCGGACGTCCCGCCGGGCCCCGATGTGTCGATAATTGGGGCCCGCGGGCAAACCGCGACAAGCGTTCCGGAACCGGGGCAACGCCCCCAGGCTGCACGTCTGCATCCGGTCCTGAAACAGTGAGGGGCGCTTGACGAAATCGCCTGGCGCCCCGGTTATGTTC
>JANMQB010000161.1:0-2823 GCA_031370155.1 Hyphomicrobiales bacterium
CCGCAGGTGGGTTATGACTGGCAGAACTGGTCGGTCATCAAGTCGATTTTCGACGGTCTCATGGACTACAAGCCCGGCACCACCGAACTTGAGCCCGACCTGGCCGAAAGCTACACGGTGTCCGACGATGGCCTGACCTACAATTTCAAGCTGCGTGACGGCATCAAGTTCCACAACGGCCGGGCGATGACCTCGGCCGACGTCAAGTATTCCTTCGAGCGCGCCGTCAATCCTGCCACCCAGAGCCCCGGCGGCGGCTATTTCGGCATGATCGCCGGATATGACGACGTGGCCGGCGGCAAGGCCACCGGGCTTTCAGGCATCGCCACGCCGGACGCCAAGACGGTGGTGTTTACGCTGACCCGGCCGGACGCGACCTTCCTGCATCTGATGGCCATCAACTTCGGCTACATCGTGCCCATGGAAGAAGTGGAGAAGGCCGGCGCTGACTGGGGCAAGAAGCCGGTCGGCACCGGCGCATTCAAGTTCGTCGAATGGGTGCCGGGCCAGAACATCAAGCTCGAACGCAACAAGGATTACTTCCGCGCCGGCGTGCCCTATCTCGACAACATCACCTTTGAATTCGGCCAGGACCCGACGGTATCGATCCTCCGGCTCAAGAAGGGCGAAGTCGACATTGTCGGTGACGGCATTCCGCCTGCGCAATTTGCAGAGTCCCAGGCAGATCCCGCCAATAAAAATCTGATCGTCGAGGGCGATGAACTCCAGACGGGCTACGTGACAATGAATGTCAACACCCCGCCATTTGACAATGTGAAAGTTCGACAGGCTGTCAACATGGCGATCAACAAGGAACGCATTCTCCGGCTCATCAACAATCGGGGGGTGTCTGCGACACAGGCGCTGCCCCCGGCAATGCCCGGATACAATCCGGACAACAAGGGTTATCCATACGATCCCGAGGGTGCCAAGAAGCTTCTGGCCGAGGCGGGTGTTGGCGAAATCACCACCGAACTCTATGCCATGAACGTCGATCCCAATCCGCGGATCGCCCAGGCGATCCAGCAGGACCTCGCCGCCGTCGGCATCAAGGTGGAGATCAGCTCGCTGGCCCAGGCCGAAGTCATCGCGGCCGGTGGCTCGGGCAAGGCGCCGATGATCTGGTCGGGCGGCATGGCCTGGATCGCCGACTTCCCGGACCCGGCTAATTTCTACTACGGCATTCTGGGTTGCGCCGGGGCGGTTGAAGGCGGCTGGAACTGGTCGAAATATTGCAATGCGGACCTCGATGCCCGCGCCGGCAATGCCGATGCCATGGCCAAGGACGACCAGAAGGACGCCCGCATTGCTGAATGGAAGGCGATCTTCGACGACGTTCTGAAGGATGCCCCGTGGGCGCCGATCTTCAACGAGAAGCGTTATACGTTCCATTCCGCAAGGCTGGGAGGCGACCCGTCACTCTATGCCGATCCAATCCACATTCCGATCAACTACGATTACATCTTCGCCAAGGACGCGCAGTAGGACCGAGCAGCAATGGCGTTCCCTTCCATCCGGAGGGAACGCCCTCAAGGTTTGCCATGCACAAGCACACCATTCACCAGCACCAGTGCCATTTCGGCTGGAACCGGGACAATCCGCCGGTGGCGCGGCTGGCACCCGGCGAAACGGTCGAGTTCAATCCGGTCGATTCCTCGGGCGGGCAGCTCACCACCAAATCCACAATTGCCGATATCGCGGCACTCGATTTCGGCAAGGTCAATCCGGTGGCGGGACCGGTCTATGTCGAAGGAGCCGAACCCGGCGACGCCATCAAGGTGACGCTCCTGCACTTTGCGCCGTCGGGCTGGGGCTGGACCGCGAACATTCCGGGCTTCGGTCTCCTGGCGGATCAGTTCAAGGACCCGGCTCTTCATATCTGGAAATACGATGCGCAGACGCTGGCGCCCGCCATGTATGGGCCCGGCGGCCGGGTTCCGCTCAAGCCCTTCTGCGGCACCATCGGCCTGGCCCCTGCCGAGGCGGGTCTGCATTCGATCGTTCCGCCGCGCCGCATGGGCGGCAACATGGATATCCGCGACATGGCGGCGGGCACCGAGCTCTATCTTCCGGTCGAGGTGGCGGGCGGCCTGTTCAGCGTCGGCGATACCCATGCGACGCAAGGCGACGGCGAAGTCTGCGGCACGGCAATCGAAAGCCCGTGCTCGCTGGCCGCCAGATTCGAGCTCGTCAAGAACGCCAATCTCGCCTTCCCGCGCTTCACGACGCAGGGCCCCGTGGCGCGGCACATGGATGTCAAGGGTTATGAGGTGACGACCGGCATCGGGCCCGATCTCATGGCGGGGGCGAAGGCCGCCGTCTCGGGCATGATCGATCTTCTGGCGAGGCGCTACAAGATGAGCCCGGTCGAGGCCTATATGCTGTGCAGCGTGTGCGGCGACCTTAGGATCAGCGAGATCGTCGATATTCCGAACTGGGTCGTCTCCTTCTATTTCCCGCGTGTCGTCTTCGAATGAGCGAGACGCCGCTGCTCAGCGTCGAAGGGCTGAATGTCGGCTTCAACACGGACCAGGGCCCAGTCCGTGTCGTCGAGGATGTGAGCTTCGCGCTGGCGGCGGGAGACATGCTCGGGCTGGTCGGCGAATCCGGATGCGGCAAGAGCGTCACCGCCCAGGCGATCATGCGGCTGCTGCCCAGTCCGCCGTCGCGGATCGAGGGCGGGCGCATCGTATTCGAGGGCGAAGATCTGGTTGCGCTGCCGGAACAGCGGATGCGCAAGATCCGCGGCGACCGCATCGGCATGATCTTCCAGGAGCCGATGACCAGTCTCAACCCGACCCAGCGCATCGGGCGGCAGATCGC